>NZ_JAKUFY010000194.1:0-5361 GCF_022663675.1 Bacillus cereus group sp. BfR-BA-01355 | reverse complement strand
TTCTCTTCTATCTTTGTTGCTTTCTTTTCTTGAGCAATTGCTTTCTTTGATGTATTAGAAGCGGTAAATAACTGGTATGTCACTATACCAACTGTCACTAATATTAAAGTAAATGCAATATTAAAAATTGCCTTTTGACGACGATTCTGTTGTTTTTCTTGAAATCTACTTACTTGTCCCATTCTTCAAACCTCCGCGTTTACTTTCTCCTCTACTCTTTATGTATTATCTCTATAATTTTCTTAATATTTTATTAAATAATAGAAATAAACTACACTTTCCTACAGGATCTCATATCATAATAAAATTTATTTTTTTCAAGCATCTGACATATGTCATTCAAAATAGTTTAATACATTAAAAATTGATAAGCTTCCGCACTTAAGAAACCTTCAATTTTATTCAAAGGTGATTCCGATTATGTCCACATTAGATCTCCTGTAGAAAGCTTTTTAACAATTAAACCTCTTCTTCCCTTATTTATAATTTTTAAATTAAATTTCCCTCTATAGTATAATAAAGATGTTTCGTTTTCTAATGGGGTATGTCGTAAAATCAAAAGGGATTTTATCTCTTTTACCTTCTTTTCAGAGTAAATTTCACCACTAGGAAATTCTATTATTCCTAATGTAATCTTTAATTCGCTCTCATCGAAAGGCCACTCCTTATTAAGTTCCCTTATCTTTTGTATAAAGCTTCTTTTGGTTTGTCCTATATATAGCAATGTTACATTCTTAGCACATACTCTAGAGATTGCAAATATCCCCTTCTTAGAAGCTTCTTCCCTATTATAAAAATCATTTATACTATACATTCCATACCATTTAATATTTACTGTTTCTATGAATCTCACCTCATTTTTAGACAATATTATAATTTCTGAATGTTCAAATTATAATAGACGCATAGTCCTGATTACTTGAATTATAAATTGTGCTTTTCAATAATACATTTTATTATTACTAATTTCAATAATACAAAAAAAATACAATATTATAGTTTAATTACAAAACTTTATAAAAAAACAAAGTGATGTCGTACCAAATATTATATTTTTTCAATATCAGACTATCGTGAACAAAAGTTAGAGAGTTATGGAATAAAATATAATTTGTATGTACATACATTTCTTTAAAAAGAAGTTTTGTAGTTTGCAACTGAATTAAAAAAACATAGATTTTTATGACTCTTTTTGGGGATATAGCAAAGTGGGATCTTTTATATGCACGTTACTATACCGAACTAAATTTCGGTATAGTATTTTTTTGCAGCTCCTTGATTTTTCACCAAATACGCATAAAAATCAATAGTATGAAAATAAACTACTGGCTAAAAGTTTACTTTCGATAAAATAAAAAAGAACCTGCTCCATTCATTCTTAAAAACATAAGGTAAAGTGAACCCGTTAAAATACACGAATGAACCTTAGTTTTATCCTCTTACCTAAAGGAGAAACTATTATGGGCTATGGTGGTAGTTGCGGAGAAGGCTGTGGTTTTGCTGGTGGATTTGCTTTACTTGTTGTACTCTTTATACTATTAATCATTATCGGATGCAGTTGCTTCTGCTAAAAAACTATTAGAAAGGACACTCTGATATGGGTGTCTTTTCTTTATGGAAAATATCTACTATCAACCTAATTAATTTTGCCTTATAACTTCTATCATCAACAAAGGGTGATACAAACTATTACATATGTTTGTACCACCCTTTGTTGATGCGTTTAGACTTCACAAGTGTTGAAGTTTTAGACTTCTCCCTTAGTGCACCCATATTATTAGAACATCCTGTAATCTGTAGACAAAATGTAGCTAATAAAAACAATATTAATAATTTCTTCAATAAATCCTCCTACATACATAAAACACCATATGTTACAAAACAAACATAACATCAACTCTTTATAAAAACAATATAATCCTCGGTCCTTAAGCTATCTCTTAACATAGGAGTACCGTCACATATCCATCAAGCTAAGATTTTAAAATATCCCCTGCTTAAGGAATTTGTAAGTATCAAGTAAGAAAAACGAGAGCTTTGTTTCCTATAATCAAAATAGAAAGTGAAGGAAAAAAGATTATTTCTGCGATTAATATGCATGTAACAAGAGAAGAAATCTACATTTTTTTAGAATAATAATATTAGTATGTCCAAGTTTTGGAGATTGCTTGCAAATATTTTGAAGTTTTCGCACCAGAATTCTAATTACCATACTTGTTTTTTGCCATCACATATTGGAGGTTAAAACATGATTAAAAAAAAGAAAATACAAAGATTAGCACTTACCTTTATCCTACTCTTTTCTTTAGGCATTTCATCTTTCTCGCTTACAACAACTATTCACGCAGATACAAGCGAGGAACAATCTGCTGAAAAGAAACTAGTCTCTTTAACGGAGCGTACATCATTATTTTTTGAATATCTCCAGCAAGGTAAGTATGCAGAGGCACTACAGTTGACGTCTACTACTTTTCAATCCAAGTTTACAGCAACCACATTACAAAACTGGTGGACACAAAGTGGTTGGAGCGGGATAAAAAGCATGGGAATCCCCGTGATAAAAGAACGAAACTTGGTCCATCAGACGGTAGAAATTCCAGCAGCTACCGAAGGAACTACCATACCGCTACTCCTTAAATTCACACCTGGCGGGAAAGTAGATGAAATTGGAGAAAGGCTACCCGAGGAATCTTATACCATCCCCCATCCTAGCTATGATCAATCTAACTCCTATCAAGAACGTGAAATCGTCATTGGAAATTCTACCTATCCGTTACCAGCCACATTAACAGTTCCGAAACATAAGCGTGGTGAAAAGCTGCCCGTAGTTGTTCTTGTTCATGGTGCTGGCATCCATGATCGCGATAGCACATATATGGGAACAAAAATCTTACGAGACATTGCGGTGGGCCTTTCATCCAACGGAATTGCAGTGTTGCGCTATGAAAAGCGCACCTTAGAACATGCATTAAAGATGAGTGCAGAACCTGTTACATTAGACCGTGATACTACAGATGATGCCATATATGCAGCAAAATCAGTAGCGCAGCAGGAAGGCATTGATCCAAATAATATTTTCATTCTTGGACATAGTCTAGGAGCTGGCACAATGCCACGTATACTAAGCAAAGCACCTTCCTCACTTGTCCGAGGAAGCATCTTACTCGCACCACCTGCACGCCCTTTGACTGACATTGCCATTGATCAGTATGAATACCTTGGGGCGTCAAAGGAAGAAATCACTGAACTAAAAAGACAGGCTGCTTTTATTCAGGATCCTACTTTCAATCCTGACCATCCTCCAGCTGGCTACAATTTTGGGTCACCTCATTTTATGTATGATGTTTCTAGGTGGCGTCCAGTTGAAGAGGCAAAATCACGAAAAGAGCCTTTACTCATTCTGCAAGGAGCACGTGATTATCAAGTAACAGTAAAAGATGAATATACAAAATGGCAAGAAGGGCTTGCAAACCGCGGGAATGTTCAGTTCAAAAAATATCCGAAATTGAATCATTTCTTCACGGAGGGTGACGGGGAATTAAGCCTCCCTAGTGAATATGAAATCCCTGCTAACGTTCCCGAATACGTCATCCAGGACATTATTACATGGGTTAACGAGACAAAAAAATAAGAAAACATCAAAAGCCTTCATGCAATCATCATTGCGTGAAGGCTTTTGGAAACTAGTGATTCAGAGATAGCTATTATAATGCACCAAAACGAGAATTATATTTTTCTACGTACTAAATAAAACGCTAAGGAACCCATAATAACAGGTGCAACGAAGTCAAAGAAATGTGAAAAAGTAAAAGTAAAAGTAAAAAGAAAAAGAAATGGTATAAGTGTATAGATAACTGCTAGTCCTATAAATAAAGGAATTCCAAATTGAAACTCTCGACATCGTTTAATTTTCCTATATAAAACTTCCCCAAGTAAACAAGCTATGAGAGCTGGTATACTACCATAAGTGACGATAGTTTTTATGAATCCATGTAAAACGTCCGGGTAAATAAAGCTAGGATTAAAAATATATGAAATTAAGAACCATCCAAAAATAAAAGCAAACAGACTTGCAGCATAACCAACTACAAATTTTATCAAAGTAATCAACGTAATCATCCCCATAATTCCCTAATATTATCTTCATTGTATCATTTTCTCTTAAAAAGACTCCAAAAGGATATACTTGCCCTTCAGCTTTCTTTTTTAATACTTGTTCAAGACGTATTTTTTGATGTTATTTTGTATAAAAAACTTTTGGGAGCAACCTGTTCTGTTGGCTTGATGAGCATGACATGCCGCCAATATTCCGAAAAAAAATCACGCTAAACAAAAAACTATAATAAACTTTCCATATGAGCAGCTTATTTACATAAAAAAAGACACCCTAAGGTGCCTTTCTCCGACTAGATAACCACTTTAATTTTACTAATGTGTATTGGACTTTCCATCCTCAATGAATGGAAAGTAGAGATGCTTCAATTATGTACCGGTCTGGAGCGTCTCCTATATAGTCAAAAGGATAACAAGTTGTTAATGTTAATGTTGGCTCACTTTTTTCTACAATAACTGTTCGATCTTCTGAATCTGTTATCCAATGCTTGTTAATTTCATATGTATATGTTTTATTTTCATATTCCACGATAAGTTGGTCATTTTCCTTTAATTGACCAAGCTCGGTAAAAACAGTATCTCTATGTCCACTTAAAACTGTATGGCCATTTCCAGATGGTGTAGTAGTTAAGTCACTAACAAACATACCTACACCCTTTTTTAGTACTTTATCATCGGCTCCCCAATATATAGAGTATTTCTTTTGTATTTTAGGGATAATTAAATATGCTACTTTATCTCCTAACTGATGGTTTACATTTGAAGCGGGAATTTGTACAGGTTCTTCTTGTAATGAAGTGTCAGTCTTTATCTCTGTCTCTGTTTGATTGATGTTTTGCGTTTCATTTTCTTTAGAAGGTGTGGAGGTCTCATATTGTTTAGCCTCGTTAGTTGTTAACGACTCTGCTGATTGTCTAGCACTATACCATTCTAGAAAATAATAGGAAAAGATAGTAAGTCCAATAACAGTTAAACATAAGCCTATCCATTGTTTTTTATTCACTTTTATCACTCCATTTGAAAACGACAGGATTTCTCCTGCCGTTTTAAGGAACTATTTTATGCGTTTGTCTTTTTACGACGGAACATTAATACAGAACCAGCTAATGCTAATCCTAAGCTTGCTAACATCATTGTAACACCGTTTGATGCTGTATTAGGTAATTTTTCACCTTGTTTTTTTGTTTCTTTTTTCACAACTGTATTAGTATTTTTCTTTGTTTCTTTTGCAGTTGTTTGAGGCTTAGT
>NZ_JAKUFY010000193.1:0-5402 GCF_022663675.1 Bacillus cereus group sp. BfR-BA-01355 | reverse complement strand
AGTAGAAAATCTCGCAATTGATTTTTATATGAAAAATTTCGGACATATCTCTCCATTCATGGGAGAAGAAATTAATCAATGGATAGATGAGCTTAATCAATCGTTAGTAGTTGAAGCAATGAAAATCACATTAGAAAACAATAAACGTAATTGGTCTTATACAAAAGGAATTCTAAAAGATTGGCATCAACAAGGCTTTAAAACAATTCAAGATGTAGAAACAGCACAAGCAACATTTCGAAGACAACAAAGTAAAAAACGTACTGGTAAAGGTTATGCTAATCGAACTGAAGCTGTACCAGATTGGTTACATCAACAGGAAGAAACTGAACCTATGCAACAACCACATCAAACTCAAAGCGATGATCTTGAAAATAATAAGAAACGTCTTGATGAGATTTTAAACAAATATAAAAATACTAAGGGGGAGTAAGGTATGAAGAACACAGGTGTTGTAAGAAAAGTCGATGAGTTAGGGCGTGTAGTAATTCCAGTAGAGTTACGCAGAACTTTGGGGATTGCTGAAGGTACAGCACTAGACTTTCATGTTTATGGAGAAAATATCATTTTGAAAAAACAAGAAAAGTCATGCTTTGTAACGGGCGAAGTGTCTGAATCCAACATTGAATTGTTAGATGGCCGAATGTTTTTGAGTAAGAAAGGTGCAAGTGAGTTACTGGACCTCCTTCAAAAGAATGTGACGGAACATGCCTAAACAACTAAATATTTTTGATGTAGAACCAGAAATTTGTCAGTTCGATGTAAATAAAGCAAATGTAAAGAGGGGACCTGGTCGGGTTACATATGCAGATGTACGCGTTCATGTTCCCAAGAACGCTAAATGCACGGATGAATTACCACGTACAACTAAACAAGATGATCGTTATGACATCTTTGAACACTATACAATGGCAATTTGGAGATTTCAACGAGCTGTAGATAAGTTTTTTAATTGGGATGCAGCCGAAGAATTGTGTAAGGCAGCAAGGGATAAAAAAGAAATAATCCCGGTACGGATTTACTTAGGAAGTGGATTTAAGCCAGATGTTGTCGAGTACATGAAGTGAGAAAAAGGGAGAGGAACATATGAAAAAAGAGATTGATGTTACAAGTAATAAAGTATATGTGGTTACGGATGGGAAAATCCTTTCTTTTGCCCCACCGGCAAGTGGTTATGGTGAACAAGTAGTAATTTGGGTTAACGGTAAAGTTGGTCATGTTAAAACTACCTCCAATGAAATGATAAAGTAATTAGCTTTTTAAGGGAGTGTTTAAAATGTCGGCTTTTAAAGTTCGAATTGCTTTAGAAGAAGTGAATTTCTTATGGGATCAAAGAGAGGTTCTCCAGTTTCGAGAACTTTGGAATAGTAACTACACACTTTTAGAGATTTCGAAAAGGTTTAAAAGAAAGCAAATAGAAGTAGCGGCACTTATTTTAGATCAAGTGGATAAGTTTAAGATCCGCAAAAGAAAAATGGGTTTAGGAGATATTGGTGACAAGAAAGTTCGGAATAAAAAGAAAAAAGAAATGCCACTATACGTCTACATTGCTTTAGAAGAAGTAAATTTTATTTGGAATGAGGACGATATAGAGCTTTTTAAGGATTTATGGATGAAGCAGCTTGGTATTGAAGAAATAGCAAACAGATTAAGAAGGCATCAAATTGAAATAGCAACATTAATATTGGATCAGTTCGGTTTAGAATACATGCTTAATTGTTTAATAGATACGAAAAAAAGAGTAGCTTAATTAAATTAGTGAGGGAGCGAATGGAAATGAATTTAACTAAAATATTCGGAATGCAAAAGGTATTGGATACAAGAATTGTTAAGGAACATGGATTGGAAGGCGAAAATTTATTTTACAATATGATCCTTGCTTTACAAGTTGAAATAGGAGAGCTTGCAAATGAAACTAGATGTTTTAAGCATTGGAGTAATAAAGGGCCAAGTGAAAAAGAAGTTATTTTGATGGAATATGTTGACGGTTTACATTTCATAGCATCATTAGGCAACGGTATTGGCTTTAATCCTAATGAATATAGTGCGGAATTTTTAAATCACAACGCAAATGTTTTTTCTGCAAGTTCTTTAGTCAGTCAATTCAACAATGTATATGAAGCTGTATCGGAATTTCGTGCAACTCAAGACATTGATCTTTATGAGGAATTATTGTACTCGTTCTTAGGTTTAGGTAAGAAATTAGGATTCACATTTGAAGAGATGGAGCAAGGTTATTACAAGAAGAACGAAGTAAATCATCAACGTCAGAATAACGGGTATTAAGCAATGAAAGGTATGTGCATAGATGTGGATCATTCAGCTTTACTGGGAATAAATGAAGAATATTTTTTATTCCCAGCTAAGCCTAATCATTACTATGTCAGCAAATTCGATCGTAAGGAATCGCATTTTGGATGTTATCCAGCAGAGAGATTTAATGTGGTGGAGAGCGAGGTTTTAACATCAGAACCGCAAATTAATATGCCTAATTTAGATGAAAGTAAATTCTATAAAGCTCAATTAATTTGGCGAACAAAAGGCTATAAAGATAAACCGCTTAAGGATTACATTATAAAGCCTAAAGGTACACATTGTTTCTTCTGGCATGATCGAGAACGTGAAAAATTATGCGGATGTTTTCCGATACATTGGTTTGCTAATTTTGAAGAATTAGCAGCGGAACCAGAAAAAGTTAAAGAAACGCCAAAGCAGGAACTTGTTTCATTGTTAGAAAGACCTGGTGGTCAACTAGCGTTCTTTTAAAATCTGAATTTTATTAAGAAATGGAGTTTGTAATGAAAAGAGCCATGAGTTGTGAAGGCTCATGGCTCATTGTATAAGGGTAAAGTCGTAATGACTTTATAAAAAAATAATACCACGAATATCCAAATAAATACAATAAAAGTAAATTAAATGGTATGAAATTTGAATTTTATTAAGAAATGGGGAATGAGAAATGGCTATTGAAGCACATAAATGTAACGTTAAAGGATGTAATGGTCTTGTAGTTTTTGAAAATGCTGATTTTGATTTGCAAAATCCTGACACAATTAAAGGAGTTTATGCACTTGATGATCCTACTTGTAACGTTTGCGGAAAAGAATTTCTAGTAGTACCTAGCTATTCTGTCATTGATCTTGATGTAGAAACACAAGAATTTGAAGAAATTGAACCAGCTTGTATTACTGAATGGCAGAATCAAAAATTTTAACCAAAGCGTTATTTTAAAATTAAAGAGCACCCAGGGGAGCGCTCTTCGATCAAGACAATATTGAAAAATACTCGTAATATATGTAATCTTTTTAGCTTTGTGAGATTAATCAAAAGTTTTTTGACTTGTTTTTGGATGGTATTACATTTTGTTCTATTTTTTCGTAAAGATTAAGTAATTTTTTGATGAATGTAATTTTCGGTGTTAACCAATATGAAAATAGCGCTGAAATAATTCCTATTAAAGCTCCTGTTATGACATCGAAAGGATAATGAACTCCTACCCAAATACGAGAAATAGCTACGCAGAATGCAAGTACAAGCCATAACCATCTAGCCTTTTTACGAATAAGCCAGAATGAAAAACAAATTGAAAAAAATAGAATCGTATGGTCGCTAGGAAATGAATTATCTACTGCATGATCGACAAGTTTATTAACATTAGGTAATACTGCAAATGGTTGATAATTCAAATGCAAATTCCCTGCTAATTTTCCAATTATTTCAGCAGTTACGAAAGCAACCATTGCTTGAACAATCATCATTTTGTTTTTTCTAGATTGAGTAAACCAATAAGCCATAATAATTAAACCTAAAAAATACACCATATATTCCGCTACAAATGCCATAGTTGAGTTTAGGGATGAATATGACTTCCCTAAATCATTGATTGCTCGAAAAGCATCAATATTTAATTGAGAAAAAGACATTTTTAAGTCGCTCCTTACTGTGTGTTTATAACTTTATAAGGAAAATTATAGTAAAGAGTTTATAGTGAAAAAATTGATTTCAGTGACATTAGTATTACAAAATTGTAAGGATTAGCTCATTAAAGATTTTTAATAAAATAGTTATTTTATTAAAAAACGAGGAAATGAGGGGAGTGAAAGGAAAAGAACCCTTTATATAAAGGGTTCTTCTGGTGATTTAATCTATCAATTACATTCGTGGTAATCTTCATCACATGAATCGTTATTATCGTTACAGCATATACAAAATGTTTTTTGAACAAATAAACTAACTTCACTATTAGAACCTTCCTGCTTTGTAAGAGTAAGACTTTGAAAATCTTCAACTTGAAATATTTTTGTTTGAACAGGTTGTAATGTAGTAGTAATTGGTACGCTAGATCTTCTTGTTAGAATAGTTACTTGAACGGGTGCACTCATACCGACAACGAATAACTGAATTAATGTTTTATTATGATTGTTTGTAAAATCCTCAAATACAGTTTGTGGAGCGGTGGTTTGAAGGAAAACAGACACAGGTATATTTCCATTTGCATTTTCTGCAAAACCAGCTATCGTATGAGTTTCAATAAAACAGTTGTTTTTTTGATTGTTGGAATGTGATTGGTTTTTATAATATTTTTTACCATCTTTATAAAAGTAATCAGCCATATGAATTTAAAGCTCCCTTCTTTTAGATATCTATATAGTCTATTTAATAAAGTGAAGTAGTGCTTGTACAACATAATAAAATCCGCTCTCGTAATTACCTAAAAATGTTATTTAGAAATTAAAGAGCGCCTTGAGAGGAAGGCGCTCTGACCAAAACTAATGTTGAAAAAGGATACCCAAGATATTGTATGTATGTTTTTTAGATAGGTGAAATTTTATAACAAAATCTTTATTTAAATAAAAAGAGCGCTAATCGAGAGCGCTCCTTATACCTCATTATAACGACAGTGACGAGCTCACATTATATAGAAAGGCACTATTATTGTATGTCAAAGTATGAGGTTAGTGAATGAATTTAGATAAAATCGTTATTTTAAATTGTTTAGCCCCCTTGAAGGGCGCTCCAAGGGGCTAAGATTCGAGAATTTTTAAACTCTTGTTTAATTATATGAAAACTCCCTAAAGATTATCTATGGAATTTTAACACTTAACTGATTATTTTTACAGACATATATTGAAACTCGAATGTTAATAAAAGAAACCCCGTTTATTCACGGGGCTTCTAAGGGTAATTGTCAAGTAATGACGTACTCGACTAAATAACCATATCATGAATTTTTTGGTAAAAATACTGGTAAATGCGTCCAAATGGATGGGAGCATTATTTTAAACAAAAATGCTATTTTGTACTTAGTAAATGACAAAGCAGCTAGCTCAATGAACTAACTGCTTTATCGTCCAAGAAGAACAATACCCACAATACATTGTAACTAAAGGTTACAACTATAG
>NZ_JAKUFY010000192.1:0-5455 GCF_022663675.1 Bacillus cereus group sp. BfR-BA-01355 | reverse complement strand
TAACAAAAAAACAAAAAACTATATTCACAATCGTCGTATTATATGTATAATGAAAATTGTAGAAACTTGGAGATTATTCTTTCAATTCTACTTTTTAACAAGTGAGGGTACAGGAAGTGCAATTAGGGGAGGCAACACAACATGAAGAAAAAGATACCGTTATTACTTGCATCAACTTTAACTGCAAGTATGTTGCTTGGCGCGTGTAGCTACCAAAAAGATGATGCAAAAGCAAAAGGGAAAGAGAACGCTACGAGTAGTAGTAACGGAAAACAGATTCTTAATTTAACAGAGTTATCTGAAATTCCGTCAATGGATGCATCATTAGCATCTGACTCTTCATCTTCTACAGCATTAAATAATACGATGGAAGGTTTATATCGTATTGGCAAAGATCAAAAGAGAATGCCTGGCGTTGCAGAAGATGTCGAAAAGCTAGATGATGGGAAGAAATACATATTTAAATTAAGAAAAGATGCGAAATGGTCAAATGGGGAACCTGTAACAGCTAAAGACTTTGTGTATTCATGGAAAAGAGCCGTAAATCCAGATACAAAAGCAACGTATTCGTACATTATGTTCGATATTAAAAATGCAGAGAAAATTCATAAAAAAGAATTACCTGCTGACCAATTAGGTGTAAAAGCGATTGATGATTATACATTAGAAGTGGAATTAGACAATCCCGTTCCTTACTTTATCGATTTAACAGTTTATCCAGTATTTTACCCGCTAAATGAAAACTTTGTAAAAGCACAAGGTGATAAGTTTGGTTTAGAGGCAAATACAACATTATATAACGGTCCATTCGTTATGAGTGATTGGAAACATGAACAAAGTTTCCAATTCAAGAAGAATCCTTCATATTGGGATAATAAAACGGTTAAAATCGAAGAAATCAACTTTAATATTGTAAAAAATACAGCAACTGATGTAAATTTATATGAGACAAACGCGATTGATCGTGCGGCTTTAACGTCTGAATTTGTTGATAAGTTTAGACAAAGCCCAGAGTTCCAAACAAGAAAAGAAGCAGGGGTTGCTTACTTAAGATTTAATCAAAGTAATCAGTACTTAAGTAATAAAAACTTAAGAAAAGCAATTTCAATGTCCTTTGACCGTGATAACATTGCGAAAGTTATTTTAAATAACGGTGCAATTGGAGCTTACGGATTTGTTGGAAAAGATTTCGCTGAAGGTCCGAATAAAAAAGATTTCCGAGCTGAAAATGGAAAGCTAGTTGAAACAAATCCAAAAGAAGCGAAAAAGCTTTGGGAAACAGCGAAGAAAGAGCTTGGAACTGATAAAATCGAACTAGAATTCTTAAACTTTGATAATGAAGATGCTAAAAAAGTTGGTGAATTCTTAAAAGGTGAGATAGAAAAGAACTTACCAGGTTTATCAATTAAAATTAAACAGCAACCATTCGCACAAAAAAATAAATTAGAAGATTCTCAGCAATATGATATTGCGTTTGGTATTTGGGGACCAGATTTCCCAGATCCAATCTCATATTTAGATATGTTTGTTACGAATGGTTCTCAAAATAAAACAGGGTATTCTAATCAGAAGTATGATGAGTTAATCCTAAAAGCTAAAACAGATACAAAAGATTTACAAGCTCGCTGGAACAACCTTCTAGAAGTAGAGAAGATGTTAATTAAAGAGGATGCAGTTATCACTCCAATCTTCCAAAAAGGTTCAGCGTATGTAGTAAAAGGTGCCGTAAAAGATATTATCCCAATTAACTATGGTGGTAAATTAACTTACAAATGGGCATCTGTTGAACAAAAATAATCTTTTTTTTCCATCGTTTACAAGGGTATATGCCTATGATGGGCATATGCTCTTATTTTAAAAAAATAAAAGTAAGAATATTTTAAACTATCTTATTGCTTTTGAGAAAAACGGGGAGGTGCTTGACTATGGGACGTTATGTATTAAAACGTTTCGTGTACATGGCTTTGACATTATTTTTAATTACTACACTGACTTTCTTTTTGATGAAATTACTTCCGGGTTCTCCGCTTAAAAACCAGGAGAAGCTATCACCGGCACAAAAAGAAATCATTCTTGAAAAATACGGATTAAATGATCCGGTACCAGTTCAATACGCACGTTACTTAGGTAACTTAGCAAAAGGTGATTTAGGGGTATCATTCCAATATGATAACCGCCCAGTAACAGACATGATTGTGGATCGTATTGGACCATCAGCCCAATTAGGTTTACAAGCGATTATATTAGGGACATTTATCGGTTTAATTTTAGGTATTGTTGCCGCACTTCGTAATAATACGTGGGTGGATTATAGTGCAACAGTTATTTCGGTACTCGGAATGTCGGTACCATCATTCGTATTCGCCGCATTACTACAATATTTCGTAGGGGTAAAACTTGGTTGGTTCCCGGTAGCATTCTGGAAAGGACCAGAGTTTACTGTAATGCCTACAATTGCATTATCGATGGGAGTTATCGCAACAATCGCACGTTTCTCTCGTGCAGAATTAATTGAAGTTATGCAGTCAGACTATATTTTAACAGCGAAAGCAAAAGGAATTAGTCAAGGCGTTATCATTGTAAAACACGCACTTCGTAACGCGTTAATTCCAGTTGTAACAATTTTAGGACCAATGGTTGCGGCATTAATTACAGGAACACTTGTTATCGAGCAAATTTATGCTGTACCAGGACTTGGGGAACAATTCGTTAAATCGATTACTTTAAATGACTATACAGTTATTATGGGAACTACGATTTTCTATAGTGCAATCTTCATTTTAGTTATTTTCATTGTCGATATTTTATACGGAATTATTGATCCTCGTATTCGTTTAGCGGGAGGGAAAAAATGATGAAAGATGTACAAAAATTATCTCCAGATTTATTTCAACAAGCCAATCAAAATAATGTTGATAATGAAGTCATTGCCCGTCCAAGCTTAACGTTTTGGCAAGATGTAAGAAGACGTTTGTTCCAACATAAAGGTGCGATGCTTGGCCTTGTATTATTAGTAATCATTGCGCTATTAGCGATTTTTGGACCGATGGTAAGTAAACACTCGTATAAAGAGCAAGATTTAGGTCGTGCGAAATTACCACCAAAAATTCCAGTTATTGAAAATGTTCATTGGTTACCATTTGACGGTACAGATCAATATGGTGTTGACCAATATGAAAAACGTGATATTAAAGAGTACTTCTGGTTTGGTACAGATGATCTTGGCCGTGACTTATGGACAAGAACATGGGAAGGTACACGCGTATCATTATATATCGCTCTTTTAGCAGCAGCAATTGACTTAGTAATTGGGGTTGCATACGGAGGTATTTCAGCATTCTACGGCGGTAGAGTAGATAATATTATGCAACGTATTATGGAGATTATTAACGGTATTCCATACTTAATCATCGTTATTTTAATGGTAATCATTATGGGATCTGGTATTTGGTCAATTACACTCGCGATGGCGATTACGGGTTGGATAGGGATGTCGCGGATTGTTCGTGGACAAATCCTAAAGTTAAAAAACCAAGAATATGTATTAGCATCTCGTACATTAGGTGCAACAAATACACAATTAATTGTGAAACATTTAATTCCAAACGTAATGGGACCTATTATCGTAATGACAATGTTCACAATTCCATCAGCGGTGTTTGGTGAAGCGTTCTTAAGTTTCATTGGTTTAGGAATTCAGCCACCATTCGCGTCACTTGGTTCTCTTGTAAATGATGGTTATAAATCTATTCAAACGTATCCACACATGATGTTCATCCCTGCGGTTGTCATCAGTATGTTAATTCTAGCATTCAACTTAATGGCAGATGGATTACGCGATGCGTTAGATCCAAAAATGCGTAAGTAAATGAGGAGGGAGAAGTAAAAATGAAAACATTGTTAGAGGTAAAAGATTTACAAGTCTCCTTTGATACACATGCAGGTGAAGTACAAGCAGTGCGCGGAGTTACTTTTGATTTGAAAAAAGGGGAAACATTAGCGATTGTAGGAGAGTCTGGTTCTGGGAAATCAGTTACTTCTAAAGCGCTAATGGGGTTAATCCCAAATCCTCCAGGCCGTATTAAAAATGGAGAGATTGTATTTGACGGTCGTGATTTAACGAAATTAACGGAAAAAGAAATGCAGCAAGTTCGTGGTAAAGATATCGCGATGATTTTCCAAGATCCAATGACATCATTAAATCCAACGATGACAATTGGGAATCAAATTATGGAAGGTCTTATTAAACACCAAGGGATGAGTAGAGGAGACGCACGTAAAGTTGCGTTAGAATTAATCGACCTTGTAGGTATTCCAAATCCAGAAGCACGTTTAAAACAATATCCTCACCAATTCTCAGGTGGTATGAGACAGCGTGTAGTTATTGCGATGGCGTTAGCTTGTAACCCGAAATTATTAATTGCCGATGAGCCGACAACAGCGCTAGACGTTACGATTCAGGCACAAATTTTAGAACTTATGAAAGACATTCAGCAAAAAACAGAAGCGGCAATTATTTTCATTACGCATGACTTAGGTGTAGTAGCAAACGTTGCTGACCGAGTGGCAGTTATGTATGCTGGTAAAGTTGTTGAAATTGGAACTGTAGATGAAATTTTCTATAATCCGAAACATCCATATACTTGGGGCTTAATCGCATCTATGCCAAGTTTAGATGGTTCAGAGGAAGAGTTATACGCAATTCCTGGAACGCCTCCGGATTTATTGAAGCCGCCAAAGGGTGATGCTTTTGCACCACGTAACCCACAGGCGCTGAAAATTGATTTTGAAATGGAACCGCCTTTATTTAAAGTAAGTGATACACACTATGCGGCAACTTGGTTACTTCACGAGCAAGCTCCAGAAGTAAAACCGCCGGCAGTTGTTGAAAAACGTATTCTTCAAATGAAAGCAGGTGAACAACATGACTAAACAACGTGAGAAATTAATTGAAGTAAAAAATGTAAAGCAGCACTTCGACGTGAGTGGTGGTGTTGTCAAAGCGGTTAATGATATTTCATTTGATATTTACCGCGGAGAAACATTTGGTCTTGTAGGAGAATCAGGTTGTGGTAAATCAACAACTGGAAGAACGATTATTCGTTTATATGATGCAACTGCTGGTGAAGTATTATTCGATGGTGAAAACGTACATGGTAAGAAATCACGCACAGAATTGAAGAAATTCAACCGTAAAATGCAAATGATTTTCCAAGATCCATACGCATCACTAAATCCTCGTATGACAGTAGGGGATATTATCGCAGAAGGTATTGATATTCACGGATTAGCGAAAAGTAAAAAAGAGCGCATGGACCGTGTTCATGAACTACTAAACACAGTTGGTTTAAATAAAGAGCACGCAAACCGTTTCCCACACGAATTCTCAGGTGGACAACGTCAGCGTATCGGTATCGCTCGAGCGCTTGCTGTAGAACCAGAATTTATCATTGCC
>NZ_JAKUFY010000191.1:0-5497 GCF_022663675.1 Bacillus cereus group sp. BfR-BA-01355 | reverse complement strand
AGAATACAAAGCAAAATGGTATGGCAAACAAGTCATTGTCGTATCGAAAACATTTGCTTCCAGCCAATTATGTTCTTGTTGTGGATATCAAAATAAAGACGTTAAAAATCTCAACCTACGTGAATGGGACTGTCCTTCTTGTCGTACAAACCATGATAGGGATATTAACGCAAGTATCAATCTAAAGAATGAAGCGATAAGGCTTCTAACCGCAAGGACTGCGGAGTTAGCCTAATCAATTAGAGTTCGATAGAACTCTTTACTTAGGAATCCCTTACTTCTAAACGAAGTGAAAGTGGGGGTAGTTCAAGATTCTATACAATAAAAAACAACTAAAGGAAAAAGTTGTTTTTTAAATTGAGCAAATACTATAATTTGGAAAAGGTGCTTCATCACAAATAAAAAGTTGAATTTCGAATTAAAGATAGAGAAAATTACTCTTTATTATCAATAAGCCTTTTTATAATTCTTGAATAATTTTAATCAATTAAAATGGTATTTTTACTATCTATTAAATGTTAGGACGTCATAACATTATTTTATAAATGGAATCTCATTATAACTATTGTTAGGTGTCTAGTAGTAGCTCGTCCTAACAAAACAAAGGATTTAATAGAGCCTTATAAATCAATAATTTATAAGAGATTTATAAGAGTAGTTATCATCTCAACTTCGATGTACAAAATAAGGTATCTCTAAAGATTAAAATCTCTTATTCATTTTTTCTTGTTTTACAACTACCATATCAATGTAATAATATATGAAAAATAATAAGTATTTAATTTAAGTTTAATTCAATATAAGAGGTGTATGCATTGTCCGGAAAAGTGTATAAATATAGAAGATTAGGTACCAAAAAACATTTTCACTTAAAAGAAGCTGACATTTTTGTCTTTACAGTTTTATATTACAAAAGAGCACTTACAACAAGACAAATCACTCAGTTATATAGTGCATTTGAGGGAAGAGAATGTTCTGAAGCTAGCATATTTACAAAGCTTGACCGTTACTCACAATATGGAGCTATGCTAACTAAAAGAATAGATAAAAAGGCTGACAGTATTACGAAACGTGCTTTATTTTCCTTAAAAGAAAAGACAATTGAATTCTTAATGGAAATAGGAAGAATTTCAAAAAAAAGTTCAAAAAGACGTTACTCAAGAGCAACTTCTTTTCACACAATGTGTTCACGTGAGGTCATGATCCGTACTCTTTTAGCGACTACAAAGAAGACACAAACCAATGGAATATTATATGAATTGGATATTCGTTCTTTTTACCAGAAAAAAAATGTGAAAATTGAGGACAACCAATTGGCTTTGATTCCTGATGAACATATTTCATATCAAGATAAAAATATCCATATTGAGATGGATATGTGTAAAGAAACCAATTCTACCTTAGTTGAAAAAGTAGAGAAGTACATAGAATATACAAAAAAAACAAATGAAGATGTGACGGTTGTCTTTGTTATGTACGACAAATCAATGTTCCTTGCAGAAGATGCAGAACCGCCATACGTACGTATGAAAAATCTATTATTTTCTATGCGGAAGTATCATGAACTATTAATGAATATACCAAATCTAAATGTACACATTTGCTCATTGAAAGATGCTGGAGATGTTATTTCAGATATCATTCTAGGAACAGACGATAATCAAAACTTGGAACAAGATATTCTTTTTCCTTTATCTCAACGTACAGTAGGAGATGTCAATTGGCGTTACACATTTGTCGAAAAAATTCAAACGTTTAAAGAATCAATAGATGGTGGCCTTCGACGAACATACAGGAGAGATAAAGATTCTATTCAAGATTTCTTTTTTATTTTTGGAAATGAAAATGATTACCGAATGATTGCAAGATTAGATGATGTCGTGTTTTCAAGAAGGGATGGAGATGAAGGCGTTCCGCTTGTAGTTATCTATCCTAAACGTGAAAATCCTAGGGATATTCTACTGATGAATACTTATGCTAATGTACTACTTCTATCCATTCAAAATACAAATATAGCAACCGATGAACAGATCATGGTACATACTGCAAATAACGTTAATCCGAAAAGACGTAAACTTGTAGAATTATATTAATCGTTTATTTTTTATATACTTTTATATAATTTTATTGATTTTTATTATTTAAGATGCTAGAATAACGTTTGAACTAAACACTCAAAACTACAATCAAATCAGAACATATGAAATTAAGGCAAGCGACACACGCTGTTTTTACAGTGGGTGTCGCTTGCCTTTTTTGTATGGAGAAAGGTGGAAGTGGAAAATGACAATGAACTTACAATTTGCAACAACTACTGGGGGAGTGCTCTCAGCAAGAGAGGCACTTAAAACTCCAGAACTAGTCCTTAAACATATTACAGAAGGGGGAGCTAAATTTTGCGTTTCCCTACAAGATATTAAAATCCCAGGAAAGCCTAATTATTATTGGTACGATGTAATAATTGAAACTGCAACGAATAACAAACTAGAGATAAATATTGCCGTACTTTCTCAAGAAGAATATAACCAATTGTGTGAAGGAGATAGTATTGACTTATATTTAAAACAAACTGAAGATACAGCGAAGTTCTTTCTAAAAAAATCAAAGGAACAATTCAAGTCAGAACTTCATAATCGTTTTACATTACACCATAAAGCTCAACTATGTCTTTAAAAGGTAGGTGAACCTTTATGGAAACATCTAAGCAAAGATTACCATTATACTCTACAATCGCCTTAATTAGCGGATTTATCCTTTCATTTGGATTTGGTGTAGCGAACTACATACAGTTACTCTACTATGCATTTGAACCACCGTCTTATCCTATAGAAATTACATATGTACCACTATTTTTAATGTTCTTCTCTTTGCTACTAGGAGAATTTAGTTTTAGGTTCTACAGCCGTATCCCAGCTTTACAATTTCAAAATGGCAAGTTATTAATTTTAATTGCTTCTCATATTGCAGTAGATATTCAGTTTTTATGGTTTGCAACTGCTCCTATCCATGCGAAAGTTATTCCTTATCTTATGAATAAAGCAAAACATGTTAATTTTGGTGAATATCAAGCAATAGGGGATGTATTAACAGGAAATTTCCATACACTCACCATGATATTTGTATTCTTACCGACCGTATTTATGATTTTGTTTACTCTTTGGTATAGTGGCCATATTATCCGTTACAGAGAAGAAATCTTAAAGTGGGTACAAAAATACGAATATAAAAATCATAAGTTGCAAAAGTGGTTTAATAGCCAAGAGGAACAAATATATCCTGATGTTGAGATAGGTCCTCATATTAAGCACAAAGAAATGATTCGAATCAAGGGGAAAGATAGAACCCTAAATGGAATTATTATTGGTCCTATTGGTTCTGGTAAGACATCTAGTTTAATTATTCCAATGATTAATCAAGATTTACACTGGATGGTACGTTTTATAAATAAGTTTGAAAATACGTATAAAAAGAATAATTATGATACAGAAGAAGTAAAAGGAACATTTTTAAATGGGATAACTGTTATTGAACCGAGTAATGATTTATGTCAAAAGGTATTTAAGTTAGTACAAGCACACAAGATTCCTGAAAGTTCAATTTATTATATTGATCCCACAAACCCTGATACCAAAAACATTAATATTTTACGTGGACCAGTTGATAAAGTAGCCGAGGTTTTTGCAATGGTTATCCAGGGTTTGTCGGAATCTAATAATGCATTCTTTGAACAAGCACAACGGAACCACCTTAAGCAACATATTTATTTATTAAAACTACATAACCCACAAAAAGATGTGACCTTTGATGACTTAATAGATATGTACGACGATGTAGAACGTGTACACCGTATGCACAAACTATTAAAAGTACAGGTAGAAAAATTATATGATTTTGTTCAAAGTGGTGTTGCTTCACGTGACCAAAAAAACGAATATAAGATTATAAAAGGTATCGATGAATGGTTCGATAATACCATTCGTGAAAAAACGGGTTTCCAAGGGGAACCGGCCGTTTATAAATCAGGAAAATATCGTGGAAAACCAATGCATTATGACCGGGAAGAAGAATATGTAAAAGGTTTGCGTAACATCTTAAAAGATTTAGCCTCAAATGTTTTAATACGACGTGTTTTATTTGGAAAATCAGATTTTGATTTTGATGTTCACCTAGAGCAGGGTGGTATTTTACTAGTAAATACAGCCAAAGGAGAACTTGCAGATCTTTCTAATGTACTAGGAAAATTCGTATTACTAAGTATGCAAAATGCTGTATTCCGAAGAGAACCAAATATTTCACCATACCATCATATTATTGTGGATGAATTCCCTGATTATGTTGTGCGCCCGTTCAAAGAGTTCCCTGCACAATCTCGTAAATATAAAGTCATTCTGACAATTGCAAGTCAAACACTATCTCAATTAGCTTTGGATTTCACAGAGCAGTATATGTTTACTTTACTAGGTTCGTTCCGTAACAAGATGATATTTGGTGATGTAACACCATATGATGCAAAAATATTCTCTGACATGTTTGGTGAAACAGAGGAATTTAAAGAATCCGAATCTGAACAAGGGATTTCTCCTATGCAAGAGAATCCCGTTAGTCGCTTAGGTTCGACATATCAAAAATTAAAAGAAGTCGTTATGTCACCAGGAGATATCATGGCACAAGGTGCCTTCATTTGTGCTGCGCGTATTGTACAAGACAATCATGTACAACCTGTACAACAAATTACTAGTAACTTTGTACCCAAAGAGGAATTTGCTCAAGCAATCATTCAAGTAGAGATCAAGTCTGGACAATATTGGGAAACTGAACGTCTTCGACTCATTGAAGAATCTATCGCAAAATCAAATCCTATGAAACATGTAAATGCAAATAATATAAAACAGATAGAATCATTTCTACCTATGCATGGTGATAAAATAGGGCAAAATAATTCCATAGAAACAAACAATAAGAACCAACATATTGTACCGTTGGAGAATTATAAAGAACACAAGTCCGAATATGAAACAAACACCGTAGAAAATGTAACTTTTCCTGATTATTTTAAGGATGTCAGTCAACAGGGACATGTTATTGAAGAAACTGAAAATAAGTTGTATGAAGAAATTAAGGCATTTGTGATCGAATCACAACAAATCTCACCATCACTTTTGGAAAGAAAATTCAGGATTAATCATATGAAGGCTGCACGTTTTATTGAGAAGTTAGAACACAATCAAGTTGTAAGTACTTACACAGGGAATGGCCCTCGTAAAGTTTTAATTTCAAACAATAATAGTACATCGATATTATCAAAGGACTCTCAAATTACTACTCCTTCATCTAATACAAATTTAAATAATACAAATTTAAATAATACAGATTTAGATAATACAACTTCACGAGAAAAGAGGATTCCAAACGTAAACATAGAAGTCAAGCAAGGGGAAACAAGCTTTTTTAAAGATATCCTATACGATGATGTAGTATCCTTTGTTAAGGAATCAGG
>NZ_JAKUFY010000190.1:0-5551 GCF_022663675.1 Bacillus cereus group sp. BfR-BA-01355 | reverse complement strand
ATTTTAGGTTTTAATTTACTAGCAAAATACTTGGCTGCTTCATCTAATACATCCAGTTCAACCTTTTTATTCACACGTAATAGCGTATTGATATCTTCTAAAGCTTCAGCAAAACCATTGTTATTTGAAGCCATTACTGGATACACCTCACATACGTTATAAACTGCGTGATAGTGTCGTCGTTCTCGTCATAACCCATTCCATCAAATTGAGAATAAGACACACCTGCTTCGTTAAAAACAGCCTTTAATGGCTCGTAATCTTTTTCAGTTCCATTTGTAATGACTGCAATTTGATAAAGTGGCATATCTTTTAGAACCTTATTAGAAGCTCTTTTATGTTGCTCATTCACAAACTCATACACAATGTAAGGATAATTTGCTGTTGTAGGTGCACTATCACGATAAACTGGTATACCAGATTTCTTCATGATGTCTCGTAACTCTTGAAAGCTAATTTGCATAGGACAATGACACCTCCATCAATCGGTCTTCTTCACGCACATAAATACGTTCAATATCATAGATACGGCCACCAACTTTTACACGATAATCCTTTTGGTTATTTTCAATGTCACGATCAATACGGACTTCAATTTTCTTTACAATTTCATTCGTATCTTTCGTTGTAAATTTATCAGTGGCTGTAACCCCAATATTGTTATAACGAATGTTACGTTCTAACGGATATCCCATCACAACACGGTCTGTTTCCGGATCAATGGTTTCTCCTAATTTAAGTAGCTCACCCATCCATTTGAGTTTATTCGTCTTTCTCTTCATCGGCATAAACCTCCTGGACAAACATCGGCGTTAAAGCATCAAGAGCTTGTTCTAATTCTTTTTCAGCGACCCTGTAATCATAGTAAATACCGGCGACCATAATAATTAAATACGCGGTCTGTTTACCTGTCGCATTCTTTACATAAGTCTTTGCTTGAGTGATATAAAAAGAGAGCATGGCTTCATCCATACCCTCTTCCCAATGAATATGAGATTTTAATTTCTCAATTAAATCTTCCATATTAAGCACCTGGTGTAGTTTGACCTTTCAAGACGTACTTATAAACTGGAACTTCAAATGGAGAATGAATTAATTGAGCATCTAGTAAGTTCCAGATACGGAAACCTACACGGTTTGTACGTGAGAATAACTCAACTAATTTTTGGACTTCTAATGATCCAATGACATCTTGAATATAGAATTTAGAGAAGTCACCAAAATAGAATACTGGTGTATCTGGTGAATCAGGAATGTCAATTGCATCTTCTTCCTCAACTGGGAAACCTAATAACGTATAACCAATTCCACCTTCCGCTTGATTAAACGGGCGAAGTAATGGGAAACCGTCATCTGTTTTCATAGTTTCAATTTTTGTTAGTGCTGCTGTATTTAACACCCATCGTGCTTTTTTACGTACTTCTTTAACAGGTGTATTTTTCATTTTTACTAATGCATCATAAAGATTCTTTTCATCAGTTTTAAATTCAACAGCTTTCTTTGCTAATGCACCGTCATTTATGTTATTAGCTTCATCACCATTAACCATATACTGAGTTTCTTTACGAACATAAGCTTTTTTCAACTCATCCATAACAATTTGTTCAATTGGTAAACCTGTACGTGCCAATAGCTTTTTCGTTACTGTAGCAAGCGCATCAAATTCTGTTGGTGATAATTCAATTTCATCGAATTCGATATCTGTTTCTGGAATTTCATTATTTGTTCGCTCGTTTTTATGACCTTGAGCTTCTGCCTTCTTAACTAGAACAGGATACTTAATATTTTCTTTTGTTTTTACTCCTGTACCTAATCGACGTAAGAAGTTTTCTTCTTGAGCATACGTAATAATTTCTTTACTTAAGAAATCTGGAATCGTAACAGAACCATTGCCAGTAACTAATCCTAATGCACGAGCTTCTCTTTCATCAATATTACCCACAATATAATTAGCAAAAGCTGAACGAGTTTCCTTTTCTTTATTTTTAGTAGATTTATGACCTTTAGTAGAAAGACCTGTTGCAATAGCTGCCATGATTTCAGAACGTTCTTCTTTTGGAATTTCTTTTGATTGATTTGGATCTTCTTTTACTTCTGGATCTTCTTTTTTATCTGGATCGTCATCTTTCTTTTTGTCTGGATCTTCTTCCTTTTCGTCTGCTTCTAATTTTGCTAATTCATCAGCAAGAGTTTTCGCTTCTTCTGTTAATGCTTCCACTTCAGCCTTAACTGCTGCTAATTCTTCCGAACGAACTTCACCCTTCTCTACTTTCCCTTGTAATTCTGCTAATCGAGCTTTATTTCGTGCTTGAGATGCTTTTAAGATTTCTTTTAAGTTCATGTTAATTTTCCTCCAGGACTTTTTTTATTTGTTTAATAATGTTGTTTCTTTCCTCTGTATCATCTTCCACAACTGTTTTTACAGCTGCTTCTTCACTTCTCATTTCAATCATGGCTGTATTTTCGCCCCTGGTTTCAATAGAAGTTGCAACATAAGCTGGCGTCATGTCCAAAATAGAAACTTCTAAAAGCTCTAATTCTTCAATAGATCGTTTTTGAACACCAGATTCACCTTCTTCCCATGAATCTTTTTCAGAAACAAAACCAAATGACCAACCACGTAATTCTTTATTCCTTGCCTTCTTAATCACTTGCTCATCTGTAACCGTAGCGATGGCTCTTAAACCAATATTGTCTTCATACAATTCCAGATTTCCGTTTTCAATAGAACCAAGATTTCTATTCTTATCGTGGTTAAAAAGCAAGTCCACATTCTTTGCTTTCTTTAACGCTTTTTCAAACGTCTTAGGGACAATTCTCTCTTTGAAATATCCCCTTGGAGAAGGCAACATTCGACTTTCTCTGTCCACAACATTTACATATCCATCAAGTATGACTTGATTCCCTCGGACCTCAATTTTCATTCTCTTCACCTCCTCCCAATGAACCATCGTTTGCTTCTTTCTTACCGATTTCAGTTAAATCATTTGAAATATAAATAGATTGTGATTCCTTTGTATTTTGTTTAGGGAATCCAAGCATATCAGCAACATTGTCAGGTGAAGTAATAGCGGTACGTACCAGGTTGTAACCGATATTTGTCTTGTTGCTATAAGTAACAAAATCAAGAATATTAATCTTGAATTTAATTCGTTTCCCCGAATTTTGGCCATAAAAAAGAAGACTCAAATGGTCTTCAAAATTTTTCATTATTGGTCTAACTGCTTTATTATGGATATACATCATCGCTTTCTCAATATCTTCTTTGATTAACTCTGTGTATGTATCCACATTTATACCTAAAAACTTACCCAAATCCTTTTTGTATACATTTAGGTATGCTAAGGTCTTTTCATCATCTAATGGGCTTTTAAGCGTTTCTATTTCATAACCTTTTCCTAAAGGAATCATCTTAACTGACCTTGCATCATCAATTGATTCCAACTGATCTAAAATCTTTTTAATTAATTTTGACTGTGTACCATTTTGTGGATTGATATGCGCATCTAATTTTAATAGAAATGCTAGTAATCCACCTTTTTTGTACTTATCAGTCAAAGTTTTCTCAGCTGACATAACGCCCTCAAGTGTGTCTCTTCCCAAATCAAGAAGACCTTTCCCTCTTAAATGATCTGCGCCAATATTTTTCACATGACGAATCATAAAAGAGGGAACCTCTTGACCACCAATATTAAAATGTTCTACTAAATCATCATCTAGCTCTGTAAACACATTTGAAGCTAAATGTATTTGTGTACCATTTAATATAGGGAACGTTTCTCCCTCGAGTAAATAGGTATTTGTCATTAATTTAATAAATTCAGATTGCGTTAGATAATTATTAGGATTCTTTAAAATACGAAGTGCAATATCATCTTTAATTTCATTACCAAATTCATCTTCCACAACAATATCAGCCAATACCATTTGATTACTGATGTCTTGTAACAATTCGTATACATCACTAGATTGTAAGATGTTTGAATCCGTAACATACACACCGCCGTAACGAATACTTTTTCCTAAAACATCATCCAGATAACCACGCTTTTCAGCTTGTTTAAATAAAAAATTTGAAAACCTATCTCTTAAACCCAATTTCTCACCGCCTTTCAATTAACGAACATTAAAAGTATCCATTAATATATTTTTATTAGAACTTTAAATTTAAACTTTTTTTTAATAATTTATGTTGATATTCCCAAAAGAAAAAGGACCTTTTTTAGTCCTTAAATTTGTTACCACCTTAAAATTCAACACCATCATAAGCTTTGCTATGCATGTTAGACAATTATCTAATTATGCATGGACAATCACCTAAAAAATATTCAGCTACATATAATATCGAGAAAAGTAAAATTAAGATAAGGAGTGATTGTCTTTGTATCGTCAACCATTTTCACCTTGGAATTATACCTCTTGTATGCGAGATTGTTTGGCTGCTC
The DNA here is from genome assembly GCF_022663675.1 of Bacillus cereus group sp. BfR-BA-01355. Classification (NCBI taxonomy): domain Bacteria; kingdom Bacillati; phylum Bacillota; class Bacilli; order Caryophanales; family Bacillaceae; genus Bacillus; species Bacillus cereus group sp. BfR-BA-01355. Next base: position 1,106 of record NZ_JAKUFY010000190.1, on the reverse strand, counting down.
CTGGAACGTCAGAGCAGGAATGCCATGGAGCTTGCAGTCATTATGCCTCAATGCCAATAGCATATACCGTACCGATGACATATGGTGGTATGAACCAAGCAGCACCTTACATTCCACAGCCGTATTATTATCCATATTCGTATCCTGTAAGTCCATATTCCTATTTTCCTATGCAATCTTCTATTCAATGCCCTTCTGATACTATAAAAATGTTAGATTGCGACAGTAGCGGTACCAGATGTCGTTGGGTGTGTCGTCCAATCTAGTAATTGAATATTTTTCGAGGGCCAATCAAACATGGCCCTTATCGCTATGAGTCTACAGTTTAATAACAAAAATCCAACTTTGAAATCTGACACCTTTTTATGGTGATATCAGAGCTATAGCGATTAGTTTGTTATCATTGGGTTTAGCTCTTGGACTCAAGGACAGAAAGACGTTCCTCGAGGTTAGCTAATTTCTTATATAACTCATCATTTTCAGTCTGGAGTTTTTCATTTAAACCTTGAATAGCAGCCAAGGCTACGCCTTGTAAATCAACGGTTGAAATATGTTTATTATCATCTTCATTTAGTTCAAAGACGGCATGGAAGTCCTGAGCGGTCGGGCCAATGTGACGCTCATTAGATGTATCATCTTTATAGTTCCAAGACTGGATTGGTATGCTGGCTAATTTATCAAGAATCTCAAGCGTGTCGACACTCGAGAAATTTTCCTTAGAGTTTTTGTCACTTGTAAGATTAACTCCGCGTACATTGACGTCACCGTTATTTAGAACCCGGAAGACCTCGCCGGCATTTCTACTTGTGCCGATGATGATGTCTCCTCCTGTAGTATCACTATAGGCCATCAAAGCTGGTCTAGTCTCCGCTCGGGTTAAAGCAAAAATACCGATGTGTTTATTACTTAAACCCCAAACACCAAAAAGGTTCTCGCTGTAGGCAGAGACACCAGCTCCAGCTTGGCTTGTAGCTCTTACTCCATCGCTAACAGTACTCTCTCCCAAGACCCCATATCCACTTTGGCTTCTACCTAAAACACCAACTCCTTCACTGGCGGTATGTTCCCCAAAAACAGCAGGCACAGTTGGATTATTAGAGTCACCA
>NZ_JAKUFY010000189.1:0-5597 GCF_022663675.1 Bacillus cereus group sp. BfR-BA-01355 | reverse complement strand
AAATAATCTGAATTTACATTTGCAAATTTAGCAAGTTGTTTAACAGATATTGGATTGTAAATATTTTTTAAAATATAGTTTTTGCAAATAGCAATAGTCTGTGAATATTGCTGTGTTTTTTGTGCCTTTACACGGTCTGCAAAGGTACAAAAAGCATTTTTTAATAAATCCCAAACAGATTCTTTATCTTTTAAATCTTCTGTTCTTTGAATGTGTAAATCATAAATTTTGTAAGCAATCCCAGATGGAAGTCCCCCTTTTATCGCATATCTAGTAGCGAGCGTGATGGATGAAATACAAATGTTTTTATGACGTCTTAATTGATGGAATGAAGATAAAGATGAAAGAGTCTCTTGTTGGAATTCGTAATAATATTTGAGTACGGTTTCTTTATCCCCGTTTTCTATAGATCTAAGTAGTTGCTGCTCTATATATAAATTATGATAAATGGATTCGTCTTTTTGCATTGAAATATATACATCTTCGTTTAAGATTCTGCTATGACTTATATGAAGTGAGTCACTATTATTTGAAAAGGTGCTTACATCTGAATTTTTTGTATAGAGAATGTTATAGAACAATATTGCTATATTTATAAAGAATTTTTGATCTTTGACTGACAATGAAAAATAATGGTCTCTTGTTCTTTTATAATTCGGAATAAAATTAAGGTTACTATCCGCTTTACTTGTAGAAAAGTTTACATGTGCCAAGGGCCCGATAATAACAGTACCGTTTACCATATAATCGCTCTTTATGTGAATTAAAATGAAGTGCCCTAGATGTTCGTGAGTTCTGAAGATGGGGGAATTATATGTATCATTTCTCTGAAAAAGCACATGTAACTGTTCTATTTTTGATGTATACAACGAGTGTGAATCATTTTTTGATGTAAATTCTAAAAGGATATTTTTGTTACAATCTAAAAAACAAACTGGAATTTCAAAAGATTGGAAAAACATATTGCAAATGTACTCTATCTCAACTAGACTGAGCTTTTTAGTCATATTCTTCCTCCTTACAGTTATGCGTAATAGTTAAATAAACATATATTCCTTTTTTCATAAGTAGAAACGGAAAACCTTTATTAATAAAAAATATAAATAAAAGTTATAAACTTCTAAGAATAATACCATAATTTAACATGAATATCACATATTATTTGAATATACAGGTAATAGTTTTGGACAGTAGCGTAAAATATGAATCGTCACACTTATTTGTTGGTTATTACTTATATGTATTAAAAATGATTAAGGTTGGATTTTAAATAGGGATAGGAAGTGAGAAATTAATAGATTGACAGTAAGTGACTAGTCGAAATTAGCAGTGAAAGCTATTATGTAACAAATGTAATGATTTTTGAAGTAGAGATATAAGTGTAATTTAGGGGAGAAAATTACATATATCATGTGGAGAGACAACGTAATAATAGAAGATAAGAAATGTGAATAAGTGATTGTAAACAATGGATTGTTGGACGACTATGTTTTATGTTATTCGTTTAAATCTGATACTTGGCACACTATTGCTTTTAAGAAGGTAATAGTAATAAAGAGATTTTTAAAATGATAGAAGTAGTAAAGGGGATAAGAGAAATGAAAAAAATATTTAGTGTGCTTTTAGTGTTATTCTTAACATTTTCTACATGGTCTAGTGTATTAGTAAAGGCAGATTCACCATCTAAAGGTACTTTAACGATTCATAAGTATGAACAAGAAAAAGATGGAGCGCAGGGACTAGAAGGTGACGGTTCTGCAAATCAAGAGGTGCCAAAAGATGCGAAACCATTAAAAGGTGTAACGTTTGAAGTGAAAAAGGTTGCGTCTTTTGAAAAAATTTCAAACGATGGGAAAATCGTGAAAGAAGATGTGAAACCTGTAATGGGAGCAACTCCAACGCAAGTAGTAACAGATGATAACGGACAAGCTGTATTAAAAGATCTTCCGCTAGGACGTTATGAGGTGAAAGAAGTGGCAGGACCTCCACATGTTAATCTAAATCCCAATACGTATACAGTGGATATCCCATTAACGAATAAAGAGGGTAAGGTGCTAAACTATGATGTTCACATGTATCCTAAAAATGAGGTTAAACGTGGTGCAGTGGATTTAATAAAAACTGGTGTAAATGAAAAAGCATTAGCAGGTGCAGTATTCTCTTTATTTAAAAAAGACGGTACAGAAGTGAAAAAAGAGTTAGTAACAGATGCTAATGGTCATATTCGCGTGCAAGGATTGGTGTATGGAGAATACTATTTCCAAGAAACAAAAGCTCCGAAAGGCTATGTAATAGATCCAACTAAACGTGAGTTTTTTGTTAAGAACTCCGGAACAATTAATGAAGATGGAACTATTACTTCTGGTACAGTAGTTAAATTAGAAGTGAAAAACTATGAAGAACCAATAATTGATAAAAAGATTAACGGAAAATTGGAAGCGTTACCAATCAATCCGTTAACTAATTATAATTATGATATTAAAACATTAATTCCAGAAGACATTAAGGAATACAAAAAATATGTGGTAACAGATACTTTGGATAATCGTTTAGTGATTCAAGGAAAGCCAATCGTGAAAATTGATGGAGCAGAAGTAAATGCAAGCATTGTAGAGGTAGCTATAGAAGGTCAAAAAGTAACAGCTACAGTAAAAGATTTCACAAAATTAGATGGTAAAAAAGAATTTCATTTGCAAATTAAATCTCAAGTAAAAGAAGGAGTACCATCTGGTTCGGAAATTTTAAATACAGCAAAAATTGATTTTACAAATAAAAATGATGTAATTGGAGAAAAGGAATCTAAACCTGTAGTTGTTGTTCCAACAACTGGAATAATTGAGTTAACAAAAATTGATGGTGCTAATAAGAATAAATTAAAAGGTGCAGAGTTTGTACTTAAAGATAAAAATGGAAAAATAGTTGTTGTAGCAGGAAAAGAAGTAACAGGTGTATCAGATGAAAATGGTGTTATTAAATGGTCTAACATTCCATATGGAGACTATCAAATTTTTGAAACGAAAGCACCAACATATACAAAAGAAGATGGTACAAAAGCTTCTTATCAATTGTTAAAATATCCCATTGATGTAAAGATTAGCGAAAATAATCAAACGGTTAAATTAACAATTGAAAATAATAAAAGTGGATGGGTTCTTCCGGTAACGGGTGGCATAGGAACGACTCTTTTTACTGTAATAGGCCTTACGTTAATGGTTACAGCGGCATTTGTTTTCTTCAGAAAAAAGTTTGCTAATAATTAAGATTTTAGGAACATGTAACTATGGGAAAAGGGGAGAAGAAAAATGCTTCCCTCTTTTCGATATTTAAGCATATACAGAGGTGGAAATATGAAACGAAATCTTGTTTTGGGAGGTATTTTTTTATTTGGATTAGGTGTTCTTTTATATCCTACTATTAGTAATTGGTTGGCGACTCGTGCACATTATTCTGAGATTAGCTCTTACGATAAGAAGATCAAAGAGCTACAAAAGAAAGAAGTCGAACGTAGGGAAAAAGAAGCAGCCGAATATAATAAACAAGTTCACACTTCCACGAAAACATTTACTGATCCATTTTCTGAAAAAAAAAGTAATCATCAAGCATATGCTGATGCGTTAAATTTAGGAGATGTAATGGGGTATATTGAAATATCGAAAATTAATATAAAACTGCCAATCTATCAAGGGACATCTGAGGAAGTATTGAGCCGCGGGATAGGTCATTTAGATTTTTCTTCGCTCCCGATAGGTGGAGAAAATACGCACACTATTTTAACAGGGCATCGTGGTTTACCATCAGCAAAATTATTTACAGATTTAGATAAGTTGAGCGAAGGAGATCTTTTTTATATTCATTCTTTAGACAAAGTTCTTGCTTATAAAGTAGATCAAATTAAAGTAGTGTTACCACACGAAACGGACGATCTACAAATTGTACAAAAAAAAGATTATACAACTTTAATTACGTGTACGCCTTATGGAGTAAACACCAATAGATTGCTAGTTCGAGGTGTGCGTGTGGAGTTAAACGAGAAAGAAAAACAAAAAGTGAGTACAGAGATATTTATATTTAATAAGTGGACTGTAATAGTTCCAATCCTATTGTTATGTGTGTTTCTAGTCGTAATTTATAAGAAAAGGTTAACTAGATAGAATGTATTTATTTATCCTGCATTAATGGACAGTGGGACCGGAAATTCAGAGATAAGTAAAGAAGGAAGGTATATAGGGAATGAAGTAAATCCTCATTGATAAATATGTCATTTTATTCGACTATAGAAAAAATACGGTAAAGGTGGAAACAAAGGAATTGAGGCTACGATTAAAGCTGGTAAGTATTCATTTTATTGTTTTGTTAATGTTAAGTGTAAGTTTTGTCGTATATGTACCAAAAGAAGTATATGGATCCACGACAAACTTAGAAGGTCTAGGTGATATATCGCGTTATAATGCAGTTGTCTTTGGTAACCATAAAGCAATAGGTGGCGACATTGAAGGAGCAATTGCAGTTCAAGGTGATATGGATGCATCGGGGTATACGATTGTAGGTGCTGCAGCGGGAACATCTAATATAGTAGGTGAAAAATGGGTTGATGAGGGATATCCGTCCTTGTTATTGTCTGGAAAATTTAAGAAATCAAGAGAAGAATCTTTTATCATTCAAAACGGAATAGTCGTAATGACAAAAGAGAGTGATCCAGATCGCATCATACAATCCTCTTATGATCGTATCGTTTATAAAGAAAAACTAGAAATTGACGCGAAATTTAATGAATTTCGCAATATAGTGAACCAAGTCAGTAAAAATGCAGGTCAATATAAAACGAATACCCAAATTCCAAATATGAGTCATGGAATCGGAAAAGATATAAACAATCCTAATATTTATGTTTCATCAGAATTGATAGGGAAAATCAATTTAGATATAAGAGATGTATTTTTACCAAATGCTAAGGACAAAGATTTTATTGTTATGTATTCGGATGCAACAGAGGTTACATTTAAAAATGGGTCTATTCTATATGACACGAACAATATTGGAAGGGCTACAGATATAGTTCCTACATCACAACCATATTCTCCTAATTCCCCGTTTACTGAGCTATACGGGAAAGTGATTTGGGTTTTTCCAAATGCGAAAAAAATTACAACAGAGGGATATGGTGTCGTTGGGAGTGTGTTTGCCCCAAATGCTGTATTAGAAACAAAAGGCGGCTCGATTAATGGACAAGTATTTGTCGGCGCGGTACAACAAACTGGTGGATTTGAATTTCACAATTTCAAATTTAACTGGCAACATTGGAACAAGCCTAGTACTGGAAAAGTAAAAATAAAAAAAGTTGATAGTAATAATGATAATAAAAAATTGGTGGGAGCAAAGTTTCATATAGAAGATTCAAAAGGAAAAATAGTTGGAGAACTATTAACAAATGAAGAAGGAGAAGCGATATCAAAAGACTTACCAATAGGAAACTATATCCTTGTAGAAATAGAAGCGCCAAAAGACTATGAATTATTAAAAGAAAAAATAACTGTAAAAATAGAAAAAGATGCAGTAGTAGAAATTAAAATAGGAAATAAGAAATTGCCAGATCCAAT
>NZ_JAKUFY010000188.1:0-5632 GCF_022663675.1 Bacillus cereus group sp. BfR-BA-01355 | reverse complement strand
ATTTTGTTTTTAAAGCTGTTTGAATAGTAGCCTCTGATTTCGCATCAACTGCTGATGTAGAATCATCTAATATTAGAATCGGTGGTTTTCTCACAAGTGCTCTTGCAATTGATACACGTTGTTTTTGTCCACCTGATAGATTTGTTGCACCTTGTGTTAAATTATATTGATAAGATTCTTCCAGCTTATTGATAAACTCAGTCGCACAAGCTGATGCGGTTGCTACTTCCAGCTCATCGTGTGTTGCATCTTCTTTACCATAACGTAAATTCTCTTCTATACTACCTGAGAACAATAACGCCTTCTGAGGTACAAAGCCTATTGAAGCACGGAGTTTTTGCAAATCATATGTTTTAACATCTATTCCATCTATACATATTTCACCTTGATCCACATCATATAGACGTGGTAACAGTTTCGCTAAGGTTGATTTACCACTTCCAGTCGATCCAATAATCCCTACTTTTTCACCTTTTTGTATGCTAAACGAAATATCTTTTAAAACATATTCATTATTTTTCGTATAGCTATAACTAACATTTTTAAATTCTATATTCCCCTCGATTTTCTCAGGTTCAATCGCATTCGCTTCGCTTATAATATCAACTTCAGTATTTAACACTTGCTTTACACGATCCGCAGATGGAAAAGCTCGCGCAATTTGAATAAATACCATGCTAATCGACATAAGTGACATTAAAATGATATTCAAGTAATTAATAAATGCCAAAATCGCTCCTACTTGAAGTGTTCCACTGAATACTTTTTCTCCACCAATCCATAATGTTGCAACAATCCCGCCACTTACAACTAGCATAATGATTGGCATCATTAAAGAAATAAGTTGCACAGCTCGAATATTTATCTTCGTTAAATTTGTATTTACATTTCCAAATTGAGCGATTTCATATTTTTGTCTTACATACGCTTTTATAACACGCACACCAGATAAATTTTCTTGTAACTTTGTATTCACTTTATCTAATGCCTCTTGCACCTTTTTAAATGTACCACTTGCTTTACTTGCAATTAAAATAATTGCAAGTAATAAAATTGGAACAACTACAAGTAATATTGGAAATAACTCTCGCGCTGTTACAAAAACAATAATTATACTTCCGATAAATAACAGTGGGCCACGAACGAGAACACGTAATGTCATCGTCATTGCCGATTGAATAGAAGTGATATCATTCGTCACAATCGTTAATAATTTACCTGTTCCAAATGAATCACGATTATTACTAGAAAATGTTTCTATTTTCGCAAACACATCTTTTCTTATGTCTGTAGCGAAATTAACAGCTGCTTTTGTAGAATACATCATACACCCAAGCCCTCCAACTAAACCGAGTGCTGCTGCCCCTATCATAAGAAGCCCCATTTTTATTACATAATTTAAATCCCGATTTGCAATCCCAACATCAATGATATGTTGCATAATAGTCGGTTGAATTAAGTCCATCGCAACCTCAAGTACCATAAATAGCGGTCCAATAATAGCGAAGAACATGTATGGTTTTAAATACTGTAATAACTTACGAAATGATTTCATACATAATCTCCTTTTCCCATGAAATTACCACTGAATAATTCATATCCCTCCTTATTTAAGCGATATATTTTGTAATTTCTTCATTACTTCTATTATATTATGTAAATTAATATTTAACATTATTAAATGATAAGCATTAATGACTTTCTGGTCAATAAATGTGCTTTATATTATGTAAATACAAAAACCGCATTCTTACTGAAAAGAATACGGTTTTTCATCTATATTTCTTCAATTGTAAAATTTAAAAACTCAGTCTCAAATCCCTTATTTTTAGAAGGACTACACGTGTAAAAACCTATTTTAATAGGCTCATTCCCTATATCCTCCATTAAATGAGTGATTCTTATTTGTTCCCATTGATGGCTCTTTTTCACATATATTGTATAATCACCACGTTTTCGAATAATTCGAAAACGAATTTGTTGCTTAGCTTCTTCAGTTGGATAATCTTGCGTTGACCAGTCAGAATATCCATTATTCGTTACGACAGCACCTAAGTGAGATGGCCCTTCAGGGATATATTCTAAAGATGTTTTTAGCCAACAGTTCTCCGAAATCATAACAAAAAGACCTGCTTGATCGAATTTTGAATTTGGATTCATACGTAACTGAACTTCAGCTTGAAAGTCTGTCATCATCTCACTATAAAATACATGACCATTCATTACTTCAAAACCATAATGTGTTTTAAGCCAAAAATCAGTTTCTGCTTTCGAACGGACAATAAACGCATGATTGTCATTAATCTTATAGTATTCAGGTACATTCATTATAGTGAGTTGCTCAATACGTTCTGGTATATACGATATATAAAGCATTTATATAGACATTTAAAACTCCGCTAATACTGGGAATTTATAACCTTTAAAATCTAACTCTTTATCACTTCGAACCATTAAATACTTACTAGACTGTAATTCTGTAAACTGTACATCCTCAATCCCTAATTGATCTGGAGAAAAATAAAATTCGATTTCCGTAAACCTTTCATTGATTTCTCCACATATTTCATCTAAAACCGGAAGTACTGGCGCAAATACTCCAAATAATTTCAACTTTTCATTGTCTACTTCATAAACGATTAAAGCATCTAGTTTCTCTGAATAATACAATTTCTCATTCCATTCCGAGTCATACATATTCAAATAAAATGAAGGACGGAAATTTAAAGTTGAAAAATTATTTGAAAGTCTTTGGCCACTATCAATAGTTTCATGTATTAACTGTCTATTCTCTACATTATAGTAATCTAATTTTTTAAGTAGTGAATCGTTATTATTGTTTTTATCGTATGGTATAGTCATCAAATATTCCTGCACAACTTTAAATCCAAACGCTGTATATAGTTCAGGTTTTTCCGTAAACAATAATGTACATTCACATTTCTTATCGATTTCTTCTATCATTTTACCCATTAATTGTTTCATTAGCCCTTGTCTACGGAAATTAGGATGTGTCATTACTGATTGAATACCCGCCGCATTTATTTTTTCTCCATTAATTAATAATGGGAGTGAAAATGCCGCAACATTTGCAATCACTTTATCTTCTTGTAAAAATGATAAAGCTTTATATGTATCATCCCAATACCCTTTATCCGAAAAATCATTCAATGTTTGAGTTGTAATTTCAAACACTTCTTCAAATAAAGGAAATAACTGCTCTCTTTTCGGTTCTTCTATTAGAAGACTTGCCATTTTTTCAACATTCCCCATGTTGTACCTCCAAATGTTAAATTCCATTAAATTAGATATACTTATATGACCTACTCTTAAAAATAGAGGTCTTACCAATCAATATACTATCATAAAACATAAAAAAAAAGTCTAATTAATTTTATGTTTTGACTATTTGAAAATAAGTCGAATAAAACAATATTAAGATTTTTGGATATTAATTAGTTTATTATATAAAAATAGCGCTTTCTAATTAGCTTTTACTAATAGAAATACACTATTTATAATAAAATATTTTTAGTCTTTTATCCCTTCAAGTCTTTCCTTCGTATTAATTTCTTCTCCACTTATACGCTTTTCAAAAGACTTTCTCCAACTACTTGAAAGTGCATTTACTTCTAATATCCTTTTTATCCCTTCAATATTTTGTTTTTCCTTGTGCATGATATGGTTAGCAAACGCTACTGAAACACCTTTTGGATCAGACTGTAGTCTTTTTAATGTATCGACTGATGATACCCATCCTTCTTTTAATACGCGAAAATAGAATCCTGTATATCCTGTTTCTTGAAAATATAGTGGTAACTTTGAAATATTATATTTTTTTGCTAATTTAAAACAAGGTTGCCTTGGTTGTGTTACCTGTACGATTGCCTGTCCTAGCTCAAACGTATCACCAATACAAACATCCTCTTCGCGCATACCACTAACTGTTATATTTTCTCCAAAAGCCCCATATACAAGATCTTGATTCAATTCTTGTTCCCAGTATGGATAGTGATCACCAGTATAAACACAAACTGCTTTATCTACTCCTCCATGATGAACTAAGTCCGCCTGTCCATCTCCATTAAACTTTACAAAGGATAAATATACCGGTTCCTTTACTTGTTTCTTATTTATGCCTGTATGAATTACTTTTCCGCCGTATGTAACCTCTTTTGGTAATCCTATATTTAAAGATAATAATCGATATTCATTAGCCATTCTATTTCCTCCTTTAAAGGTGTTACATGTATTTTCTCTCGATTAATTTTTACAACCCTCTCTGCTATATAAAGATGATTATAAAACCTCTAAAATCATTGTTCAATTCAATTATTTATATAATAATGATAGGTATAACCTATTATTATACTTGAGGTGATTTCAATCGAATTACGACAACTTGAATACTTTTTAGCTGTTTCAAAAGAATTACATTTCACAAAAGCAGCTGAGAAATTAAATATTTCACAGCCTTCACTAAGTCAACAAATACGTGCATTAGAGCATGAAGTAGGAATGCCACTTTTCGATCGAATTGGTAAAAAAATATCTTTAACTGAAGCAGGGAAGATTTTATTATCACATTGTAAAACCATTTTTCATGAAGTCGAACAAGCTCGTTCAGCCCTTCAAGACCTAAACGGATTACAGCAAGGTTCCTTAACAATAGGGGCTTTGTTAACCGTCGTAAATTATTTACTACCACCAGCTATTTTAAATTTCAATAATTTATATCCCAATATAGAGCTTTCTGTATTAGGGCTTCGTACAGGAGATATTCGTGAAAAATTATTACAAAACGAACTAGATATCGGCATTACATTTCTCCCGGTGCAAGATAAAGAAATTATCTCCATCCCTCTATACAAAAGCGACCTTACATTGGTCGTGCCAACTGGTCATCGATTAGCTAAACGTAATCATGTATCTATTACTGAACTACAGAACTACCCTTTAATTCTTTTACCTAAAAATTTCTTTTTAACCGAACTAATTACATCTCATTGTCAAAAATTCAACTTTAGACCAAGACCAATTTTAGAAATTAGTACGATGGAATCTTTAATCCAAATGGTTTCTAAAGGAATGGGAATTACAGTGTTACCACAACCATATATAGACTTTTTACAAAATAAAAACATTCAAGCTATTAAAATAGAAAACCCTACTCCAATAATTGAAATAGGGCTTATTTATAGAAAAGATAAATATATGTGTGCTGCCACTCGAGAATTTATTGAGCAACTACAAATCACAGTACGTTCTTTCCAAAACTAAACAAAAGAGATTGTCCTATGAAATCGTTTCACAACGATCTAGTAGAATAATCTCTTTTCAAAAAAGTAAACATTGCATGTAAACTCTTATAAATTTTAATGTACCTTTTTAGATATTGGAATATATTTTGTAAAATATGCACCAACTAGCAATAATACAATTGAAAATAACCAAGTAAAAACACCGCCAAAATGAAACCAATATGCAAACATATTTAATATTGCGAGTGAAAAGAAACAAATAGAAGTTAGCGCACTTTTCAATCCTTTTATCTCGGATTTTTTTCTCTTTTGATAAGCAATATACATCGCAATAACAAGAAAAAAGATAAGAACAAATGGTAACATAACTT
>NZ_JAKUFY010000187.1:0-5695 GCF_022663675.1 Bacillus cereus group sp. BfR-BA-01355 | reverse complement strand
TTGTCTAGCATCTAAAAATAAAAATTGACGTTTCACGTTGTTTGTTTCGTTCAGTTTTCAAAGAACTACTTGGTCGCTCATTTGCGACTTCCTTATGTTAACATCTTCGTTAGTTAATGTCAACTAAGTTTTTTATTTCGTTTGTCGCTTGCGACGTTAATGTCATCGGCGACTTGTTCTATATTACACTTCATTTGTATAATCGTCAACATCTTTTTATAAAGATATTCAAGTTAATATTTTTATGCTCTTTTAACTAGACACGTCTCTATAGGATTTCATTATCGGAGCACGCTTTCTGCTTCTCTTTAATTTATTCTTCCAAACATATTCGAGTTAATTTGAGCTCTAGACTTAACTCGTGCGGACGTTTCCCTCCAACAAAACTAGCAACCTTATTTTAACAAATACTAGTATATAATTAGAGAGTTGTTGTACTATCAATAAAACTCTATTAGAAGCAGGTGAAAATATGAAAGATATACGTATCCTTTTAGCAGACGACGATAAAGAAATCCGAAATTTATTAAAAATATATTTAGAACGAGAATTATATATGGTAGACACTGCAATCAACGGCGAAGAAGCCTTGCATTTATTTAATCAAAATAACTATAACCTCGTTATATTAGATCTTATGATGCCCAAAATAGATGGAATCGAGGTATGTAAAAAGCTTAGATATAAAACTAACGTACCTATATTAATGCTCACCGCTAAAGATCACGAAATTGATAAAATTTTAGGCTTAAGCATTGGTGCTGATGATTACATTACAAAACCTTTCAGCATTCACGAAGTAATTGCACGAGTAAAAGCTCTTATGCGGCGTTTTTTAGTTCTTGGAAGTAGCAATACTGCTCAACAAAAAACAACTTTATCTTTTAAAGGACTAACTTTCAATCTAAATACATACACAGTTCATACAAATAAAGAAGAAATTAACTTAACCGGAAAAGAACTGGAACTATTAAAATTCTTTACTTCAAACCCAGGACAAGTATTTACAAAAACACAGCTCTTCCAAAATGTGTGGGACGATAATTATATAGAAGATGACAATACCGTTATGGTACATATTCGAAAACTTAGAAAGAAAATAGAAATCGACCCTTCCAATCCAAAATTCATTCAGACTATATGGGGAATTGGTTATAAGTTTGTAGGTGAAAAGCTTGAAGACTGATAAAACCCTCTCCCTTATTACATTACAACTTATCATTTGTGGGATTTTAAACATACAAATGGAACCAAGATTAAAAATGTCTTTATTTATAATCCTTATCTTAATTACAATTTATCTCTTCTTTTCAAGAATACAATTCATTCAACATCGCAAGGCAATGGATACTAAATTAAGTCGTGTACTAAAAGGAAACTTACAAACGAGATTATTCACAAGCAATGACCACTCATTACATAATATCGTTTTTTCAATAAACGAGCTAATAGCTAAATTAGAGCAAGTTCAGATTGAAGCCAAAAGATCCGAGGAATCCAGAAAACAACTTTTGTCTAGTATCTCCCACGATATACGAACACCACTCACCTCCATCATCGGATATATAGATGCTTTAAAAGATGGGGTTGCTGTCTCTGAAATAGAAAAACAAGAATACCTTAAAATACTTTATATGAAATCAAATAACTTAAAGCACCTAGTTGATGAAATATTCAATATGGCGAAGCTAGACGCTAATGAATTTCCACTAAAAGAAGAAGAACTCGACTTTTCTGAAGTTACTAGAGAAGTTTTGATTGAATTTTTACCTGAGCTCTCAAAACATAACATCGAACTGCAAGTTCTCATACCAGAATCTACTTGCCCTATTATCGCAGACCATCTGAGCCTTATGCGGATTATGAGTAATTTAATGAAAAATGCCATTTATTACGGAAAGGATGGAAAAATAGTAGGAGTCGAACTACTAGAAACCGATAGAGAATATGAACTTCATATTTGGGACAAAGGCCCTGGTATTCCAAAGCATGATTTACAAAATGTGTTTGAGCGAATGTACCGAAGCGAACAATCAAGAAACTCCTCGTTTGGTGGTAGTGGTCTCGGGCTCTCTATTTCTAAAGCGCTCGTTGAGAGAAATGGTGGGCATATATGGGTTGAAAGCACTCCATGGAAACGAACTATTCTTGGCTTTTCTATTCCAAAACACAATACTTTTAAGAAATAGTTAAGAAATGATTAATATGCAGTTAAGCCTTCCTTTTTATGATGTAAGTAAGAACTTATAGAAAGCAGGTGTCTCCTATAAATACAATTATAAAAACGACTAACCTTACTAAAGTATATGGCAATCAAAAATCAGTAGATAATTTAAATATTAATGTTCAACAAGGGGAGATTTATGGCTTCATAGGCCGCAACGGTGCTGGTAAAACAACAACCATTCGTATGCTGCTTAGTCTTATAAAGCCTACAAGTGGAACGATTGAAATATTTGGAGAGAACTTATTCCAAAATCAAAAAGATATTTTAAGCAGAATTGGTTCTATAGTTGAAGTTCCAGGATTTTATGAAAACTTAACTGCAAAAGAAAACCTATTAATTAATGCAAAGATAATTGGGGTTCACAAAAAGAATGCTATCGAAGAAGCATTAGAAATAGTAGGCTTGCAGCATGAGACAAAAAAGTTAGTAGGAAAGTATTCTTTAGGAATGAAGCAACGCTTAGGAATTGCACGCGCTCTTCTCCATTATCCCGAGCTACTCATATTAGATGAACCAACTAACGGACTAGACCCTATTGGTATTAAAGAAATGCGAAAACTTATTCATTCTTTAGCTCAAGAAAGAAATATAACCATACTCATTTCTAGTCACATATTAGCCGAGGTAGAACAGTTAGTCGATCGTATCGGAATTATTCATGAAGGAAAGTTACTAGAAGAAGTTTCTCTTGATACGCTACGTAAAGCAAATCGTAAGTACATAGAGTTTCAAGTGAATAATGACAATAAAGCTGTGATGTTATTAGAAAATCATCTTCAAATTTTTGATTATGAAGTACACGATGAAGGGAATATTCGTATTTACTCTCATTTTGGACAACAAGGATACATAAATAGAACATTAGTTCTTAATGGTATTGAAGTATTAAAAATGATGATAAGTGAAGATAGACTAGAAGATTATTTCACCAAGCTAGTTGGAGGTGGAACAATTGGTTAATCTACTCTATACAGAACTCTTAAAATTAAAACGCTCTAATATGTTTTTAATTAGCATTATTGGTGCTGGTGTCGCACCTTTCTTAGTTGTAGTAGCCTCTTATATACATATAAAAACAAAACAGCCAACTCCGACTATTTGGTTCCATCAATTATTCACTGATGTTAACTTATATACTACTTTAGTTATAGGATTCCCCTTATATGGAGTAGTG
This sequence comes from Bacillus cereus group sp. BfR-BA-01355, assembly GCF_022663675.1. Taxonomy (NCBI): domain Bacteria; kingdom Bacillati; phylum Bacillota; class Bacilli; order Caryophanales; family Bacillaceae; genus Bacillus; species Bacillus cereus group sp. BfR-BA-01355. The sequence continues at coordinate 2,294 of NZ_JAKUFY010000187.1, read as the reverse complement.
GTTGCATATTTGCTTACCCGCGAATATGCAGAAGATACACTAAAAAATTTACTAACTATCCCCGTGTCGCGCATTAGCTTTATTATAAGTAAATTCATCATTCTCTTTCTTTGGATCATGATGCTAACTTTAGTCGCTTGGACACTTACTTTAATATTAGGGCTATTGGGGAATTTCCCTGGTTTTAACATTGCTTTACTTTTAAGTTCTTTCCTAGAATTTTTAATATGTGGTGGACTTCTCTTTCTATTGTCTTCACCTATTGTACTACTAACTCTTGTCATGAAGAGCTATGTACCGCCCATTATATTAACAGTCATTATTACAATGACCAATCTTATGCTCGTAAACTCCAAGCATAAAGATTTATTTCCGTGGACCGCTACTCTAGATATCGCAAATAATGAATTACAACCGACATATCCACCAGAGTATTCTTATATCATCATTGCAGTAACAACAATTTCCGGATTTATTGCAACACTATTCTATTTTAAAAAAGTAGACATTCATTAATTTATAGGAGTGAAACTATGAGCGATATCATTATTGCCTTCATACTCGGTATTGTAGAAGGATTAGCTGAATTTTTACCTATATCTTCTACTGGCCACCTTATATTAGTCGGGCATTTATTAGACTTTGAAGGAGAAAGAGCAAAAACGTTTGAAATTGTTATTCAGCTAGGCGCAATTTTAGCTATTGCAATTTTATATCATAAACGTCTCGTTTCTCTATGTAATATTAAGCCTCTTCTACGGAAAGAGAAAAAATTCAACGCGTTTCATGTATTTCTTGGCGTATTTCCGGCAGTAGTGGCTGGTTTGCTACTACATGATATTATTAAAACATACTTATTTCAGCCATACACTGTTGTGATTGGACTTGTAGCAGGGGCAATTCTTATGATCTTTGCAGAAGTAAAAAAGAAAGAGGCAACCGCCTATTCACTGGACGATTTAACATACCGTCAAGCTTTAACAATTGGATTATTTCAGTGCTTAGCAGTATACCCTGGCTTCTCTAGAGCTGGCTCTACTATCTCTGGAGGTCTATTAGCAAAAGTAAATTATAAAACCGCATCCGAGTTCTCTTTTCTAATAGCTCTTCCTGTAATGGTTGGAGCTACAGGCTTAGACTTACTAAAAAGCTGGGAGTATTTAAGTGTCGATGACATCCCTATGTTTGCGGTAGGATTCATTACCTCTTTTACCGTAGCGATGCTAGCGGTAGTAACTTTTCTAAAGCTTTTAGAGAAGATAGGTTTAAGACCTTTTGCATACTATCGTATTTTGTTGGCTATCTTATTTACGCTTTTCGTATTACTATAGATTCATATAAGTCACATATCATTAAACTGATATTCAATTTTAGAATATCGGTTTTTTATCTATTTCAACTCTAGTACTACTCACTTCAATATGGCATAGTGATAATAAGCTACCATTAATAGTCTGAACGTTCTTTAAGTAACTATATCCTTTATCATAAAATGCAATTGGAAAATTAAAGATTCCATATATATACAGAACATATTTACAAACCATATTCATTCCACATAGTATCTTTTTAATTTGCAACACACTGATACAAATTTCAAATGAGCACAAAGACAGAATAAATAAATAAATAAATAAATTTCCTAGGAATTATAAAGCGACTAAATTTAATTAGAGTGAGGTGACGATAAAATGAATCAATTAGCACAGACATATTGGAATACTTATTGGGGAAACAACAAAAAACCAGAATCTGTTATAGCTTGGCAATTTGGAGATTCCCCTAATTATCTTGCACAACTAGTAATTGACGGTATTAAAACTGCTACATGCTCCGGTCACATTTTTTATGAATTAGAAAATGAACCGCTACCGACCACTAATGATTATAGTATTATACTTAATAGTAATGATGAACCTGTAGCTATTATTAAGATAATAGAAGTAACTGTAACACCAATGAATGAAGTAAGCGAAGAATTCGCTATCGCTGAAGGCGAAGGAGATCGTACTTATAATTACTGGAGAGACACCCATGTTCGTTTTTTTACAAAGGAACTAAATGAGCTTGGTCTTAATTTCTCTGAAGATATGTTACTCGTCTGTGAGCGTTTTGAACTTGTTGATGTGAACAATAAAGTGAAATTATAAAAACTGAGATTTACCACCCATTCTTATTTTTATAAAACACAAAAAAGACAAGTCATTCTGACTTGTCTTAAAGTTGCTTGGCGACGTCCTACTCTCACAGGGACAAGGTCCCAACTACCATCGGCGCTAGAGAGCTTAACTTCC
>NZ_JAKUFY010000186.1:0-5748 GCF_022663675.1 Bacillus cereus group sp. BfR-BA-01355 | reverse complement strand
CTCCTGACGAAGAGGCGCTTTTTGCCTCGTAGGAAGGCGTGAAACGACCGACTGTTCTAGCCGCTGCAGTTGGATAAGATCAAACCGGAAACAAAACAACTAAGAGACTTGATGTCATATCAGGTCTCTTTCTTTCATGAAAGGAGAATGAGTAATGGAGACGATGCCTAATTGGTTAATGCAGCGTGCATTTTTAACACCAGATCGCACTGCAATTGAAATAGAGGAAGAGAAAGTTACTTTCTTGCAGCTACATGAAAAAGTAGTATCTGTTTGTGAACACCTCACGCATGTTGGAGTGAAGCGAGGGCAAAAGGTGGCTGTTCTGATGAAAAATGGTATGGAGATGATTACAGTTATTCACGCCCTATCTTACGTAGGTGCAGTAGCTGTACTTCTAAATACACGTCTTTCAAGAGAAGAGCTACTTTGGCAAATGGATGATGCTGAAGTTGTTTGTTTAGTGACGGATCAACAGTTTGATGCTAATGATGTTCCTGTCTATTCATTCGCTGAAGTGATGCATGGACTGAAGGTAGAAGCATCTATACAAGAAGAATTTTCTTTAGAAGAAGCGATGACAATTATTTATACGTCTGGGACGACAGGAAAACCGAAAGGCGTTATTTTAACATACGGTAATCATTGGGCAAGCGCAGTCGGTTCTTCGCTTAATTTAGGACTTCGTGATGATGATTGCTGGTTAGCTTGTATGCCGATGTTCCATGTTGGTGGGCTATCTCTTTTAATGAAAAATATTATGTACGGTATGCGTATTTTACTCGTTCCGAAATATGATGCTGATTTTATTCACAACGCACTTCAAACGAGGGGCGTTACGATTATTTCTGTCGTTTCTAAAATGTTAACTGATTTATTAGAGAGACTTGGAGAAGGGACATATCCAGCTTCTTTACGATGCATGTTACTTGGCGGAGGACCCGCGCCGAAACCGTTATTAGAGACGTGTGTGGAAAAAGGAATCCCTGTGTATCAAACGTATGGTATGACAGAAACGTCTTCTCAAATTTGTACGTTATCAGCGGATTACATGTTAACGAAAGTTGGCTCGGCTGGAAAACCATTATTTCAGTGCCAACTTCGTATTGAAAAGGACGGCGTAGTAGTGCCGCCACATGCGGAGGGCGAAATTGTAGTAAAAGGACCGAACGTAACAGGCGGTTATTTTAACCGTGAAGATGCGACGCGTGAGACAATTCAAAACGGATGGCTTCATACGGGTGACCTCGGTTATCTAGATGAAGAAGGCTTTTTATACGTATTAGACCGCCGCAGCGATTTAATTATTTCTGGCGGAGAGAATATATACCCAGCTCAAATTGAAGAAGTGTTACTCTCTCATCCGGCAATAGCGGAAGCCGGTGTTGTTGGTATATCTGATGATAAATGGGGACAAGTGCCAGCTGCTTTTGTTGTGAAAAGTAGAGAGATAACAGAAGAAGAAATTCTTCATTTTTGCGAGGAGAAATTAGCGAAATATAAAGTACCGAGGAAAGCATGTTTCTTAGAGGAATTACCACGTAACGCTTCGAAAAAATTGTTAAGACGAGAGTTAAGACAATTAGTGGAGGAGATGTAGTGGAAATAAAAAAAGCGACACTGTATATAACGGAAATGCCACTCGTAATCCCGTTTGCTGCGAGCTACGGGACTTACGAAAAGCGTGAGAGTATTGTTATTGAATTAGAGGATACAGACGGGTACATCGGATTTGGGGAAGTTGTTGCATTTTCTGAACCGTGGTATACGGAAGAAACGGTGAAAACAGCACTACATGTACTGCAAGACTTTTTGTTACCTGATTTATTAAAGGCTGAAATTTCTCATCCGAATGAGGTACCGGGTCTATTTCAACATATAAAAAGAAACCGAATGGCAAAAGCCGGAATAGAGGGGGCTATTTGGGATTTATATGCGAAGCGTCAAAAGAAATCGCTAGCGACAGTTCTTGGAGGAGCTAGCCCTGAAATTGAAGTCGGCGTTGTAATTGGGATCAATACAATTCCGGTTATGTTAAAACAAATAGAGAAGTACGCGGAAGAAGGATACAAGCGTTTTAAAGTGAAAATAAAGCCAGAGCATGATTACGAATTATTGAAAGAGATTCGTAAAGAGTTTCCGAGTATCCCGCTAATGGCAGATGCGAATTCAGCGTATACATTAGCGGATACGGAGAGGCTGAAACGACTAGATGAATTCCAATTAATGATGATTGAACAACCGTTAGCGGACTACGATTTTCTTGATCATGCACAGCTGCAGAAGAAGATTGAAACGCCGATTTGTTTAGATGAAAGTATCCATAGTTTAGAAGATGCGCGCGTTGCGATTACGCTTGGTAGTTGCCGCATCGTTAACATTAAGCCAGGGCGAGTGGGCGGATTAACAGAATCGGTTCAAATTCATAATTATTGCATGGAACATAACATACCTATTTGGTGCGGTGGTATGGTGGAGATGGGGATTTCACGAGCGCAAAATGTTGCTCTTGCTTCATTACCTAACTTTACGATTCCAGGCGACATATCTGCTTCTAGTAGACATTGGCAGAGGGATATTATTTCACCGGAAGTGACGCTTGAGGGCGGGAAAGTGATGGTGCCGCAAAGCGTTGATGCTGAGTATGAAGTAGATCGCGGAAGGCTGGCGGAAATCACGAAGCAGCGGATTGTGTTTGAACGGTAAATGGAAGTTTCATTAGGATGCCCGCAAGTAGCGAGAGGATTTTGTCGTTCATTGTCGGTAAGTCGATATATTTCAATAATCGCTGATATAATTTTATTTACCAAGGTTACTGTAACGAGTAGCCTTTTCGTATTGTACAAATTGGATAGACTAGTTTACAATCGAGCGTATAAAAATGGAATGAAAAAGGGGGAGTAAAATGAAGCGCATTTCAATTTTAATAGCTGATGATGAGGCGGAAATTGCTGACTTAATAGAGATACATTTAGAAAAAGAAGGGTACCATGTTGTGAAAGCAGCGGATGGGGAAGAGGCGGTTCATATTATTGAAGCGCAGCCAATCGACTTGGTAGTTTTAGATATTATGATGCCGAAAATGGATGGTTATGAGGTGACGCGTCAAATTCGCGCGAAACATCATATGCCAATTATTTTTTTAAGCGCGAAAACTTCGGACTTTGATAAGGTGACAGGTCTTGTACTAGGTGCGGATGATTATATGACGAAGCCTTTCACACCGATAGAATTAGTTGCACGTGTAAATGCACAACTGCGTAGGTTTTTTACGTTAAATCAACCGAAAGTAGCGGAGAGTAAATCTGCTTTAGAAATAGGCGGAGTCGTAATTAATCCTGAGCGCAGGACGGTTGATGTGTATGGTGAGCAAATTGAATTAACGCCGAAAGAGTTCGATATTTTATATTTATTAGCGAGTCATCCGAAGAAAGTATACAATGTGGAAAATATTTTTCAGCACGTATGGGCGGATGATTATTATGAAGGTGGAAATACAGTAATGGTACATATTCGTACTTTGCGGAAGAAACTTGGAGAAGATAAAAGAAAGGATAAATTAATAAAAACAGTGTGGGGAGTAGGTTATACTTTCAATGGCTAATATGATGAAAAGTTTTCGATTTAAAATGATTGCCTTATTTGCGTTAAGTATGGTGCTTGCAGCAACTGTAACTTATATAATTTATAAAGGATTGCAGCTGTATTATAAAACAATGGTTCGCTACGAAGAGCCTTTAGCACAATTTAGGTCAATGGTAAGGGAATTTGGAGACATTAACTTCTTTTTAATTTTCTTTATTCCGTTGTCTATTATCTTTTTCTTCTTTTTGACAAAACCGTATTTAAAATACTTTGATGAAATTTCTAATGGGATTCATCATCTTGCGAACGGTAACTTTACGAATAAAGTTCAAGTTTCATCAAATGATGAGTTTGGAAATATCGCGCGTGAAATAAATGTTGCAAGTGAAAAGTTAAAAGAAGCTGTTGAAAGAGGAGATTTTGCTGAAAGTAGTAAAGATCAGCTTGTTGTAAATTTAGCTCATGATTTAAGAACGCCATTAACATCCGTGTTAGGATATTTAGATTTAATTCTTAAAGATGAAAATTTAACAAAAGAACAAATTAAACATTTCTCCACAATTGCATATACAAAATCGCAAAGACTGGAAAGTTTAATTGATGAGCTATTTGAAATTACACGTATGAATTATGGCATGCTAAAGCTGGATAAAAAGCCGATTGATATAAGTGAGTTACTTATACAGTTAGAGGAGGAATTGTATCCGTTATTAGAAAAACATCATTTAGAAGCTAGATTGAATGTGGACCCTCATTTACCGATGCACGGTGATGGAAAATTGTTAGCTAGAGTATTTGAAAACTTGTTAACAAATGCCGTTCGTTACGGATATGATGGGCAATTTGTTGATATGAATGGGTATATTGATAATAGAGAAGTTGTCGTACAAATTATGAATTATGGAGATAGCATTCCAGAAGAAGATTTACCGTATCTTTTTGATATGTTTTACACAGGTGATAAAGCGAGAACTGAGAACCGTGGCGGGACAGGCCTTGGACTATTCATTGCGAAAAATATTGTCGAGCAGCATAATGGTACGATTTCTGCTGAAAGCAATGTAGTTAGAACGATATTTGAAGTACGATTGCCAAAAGACGAGAATGTAACAATTTAATAAAAATTTAAACTTTACCCCACTTTTTATTTTAATAGTTTTTTCTATTCTATACGTAAGTTACGTTAAGGAGGAACTAGAAATGAAAAAGTGGGTATTTATTTCTTTTTTTATAGCATGCACAGTATGTGTAGGCGTTTATATATCACCTTTATTTCAAAAGGAAATCGATGTTAAAATTGTTGGGAAAGATGAGCTAGTAAAGGCGGCAAACACTGAGAGGAAAGAGATTACGAAGGAACAAATTTATAAGGGTGATTTATTATTAGTTAACAGGGATTATCCAGTAAAAAAAGATAGTATTAGGTCTGATATTATAAATATAAATCATAATAGTGAATTAGTAAGAGGCTATGTAATATTTGATAGAAATCTTCGTTTATCAAAGGATGTTGTGAAAAAGTTTTTGAACGTTGTCGATGCGGCTGGAAAAGAAAGTGTTAACCATTTTTTGATTAGTAGTGGTTATAGAGATTTCCAAGAGCAAAAACAGCTATATGAAAAAATGGGATCTGATTATGCACTTCCAGCAGGATACAGTGAACATAATTTAGGATTATCACTGGACATTGGGTCTACTCAAAAAAAAATGGAGAAAGCGCCTGAAGGAAAATGGATTGAAGAGAACGTATGGAAGCATGGCTTTGTATTACGTTATCCGAAAAATAAAAGTAACATTACTGGAATTCAATATGAGCCATGGCATATCCGTTATGTCGGCCTACCTCATAGCGCAATTATGCAAAAAAAGAATTTTACACTAGAGGAATATTTAGAGTTTTTAAAAGAGGAAAAAGAGGTTTCAACTGAAGTAGAAGGTAAGAAATATACTGTTTCTTATTATAAAGTTTCTGAGAATACGAAAGTGAACGTTCCAGCAAACAAGCAGTATGAAATTTCCGGTAACAATATGGATGGGGTTATTGTGACGGTTCAGGAATAGAGAAAAAGGCTGTGCCATTTGGGACAGCCTTTTCTTATATAAGAAAGGAATTGACGTTTTTTGTCGGTAAATCGATATTCCTTGTCGAATCGTTGATATATT
>NZ_JAKUFY010000185.1:0-5749 GCF_022663675.1 Bacillus cereus group sp. BfR-BA-01355 | reverse complement strand
TCAACGCAAAACTATTTGGTAGATCTACATTTAAGTTAATAGAATGTAACAACTAGCAAACCAGCGCATGCTATATTTTATTACCAATTACTTTTATTAACTTTTTAAGGGGTTTAAGCCATAAACGCCCATTAGAATAACTAGTATCTCTAAGTCTAAATGGTAGTTTCTATCTCTGATCAACATGACATTAACAATTAGGATGATCCGTCCTTAGTTTGAATAGATTTTGTTAATGTTATATTAATCTCATAGCGATTTCTTATTTCATGTCAATGTTATCTTTATGGATATTCAAAGTATACTTATCTAATTTGGGTTAACATGTCAATCTCATCATCTTATTTATGATTTTATTAATATATGCAAGCGTGTACTAGAGATCAGATATCTACAAAAACACATCATCAGGGTTATTCTAAATCAAACTTTAGTATCTTAAAAACTTCCTCAAAATTCCCCATAAAATTCTTCGTTTACGATTCACATTTCATGTTAAAAGGTAATCTTTTTAGAGCAACATGTAAACATAGGGTTAATATGTCTATTATAGTTAACAAAACATTAACAATATGCGCTTGTGTGTTGTTAGAAGGTTGTTTTAGTGTTAATTTCATGTCAATGTCGTATTTTATATCAATGTTAATTCACGGGCTCAGTTTGTTCTTAAATACTGATAAAGATCGTTTTGTTGATACTGACTACATAAATTTCTATCATGACATGCAATATACAGCTTAAATTGTACATTCTATACTAAATTAATATACATAAGTAGATCCGTAGCAAGTAAATAGGGGGTAGGAACGAACCTCTTCGAAGTATTATGATTGTGCTCCTATATCCTTAAATACCATTTTGTTTATTGAACAATACTAAATCTACATTAATATTATTTACTTTTTACTAGTTTTTATACGTGATAATTACATTTTGGACGTTACTATGTGTATTTTCCGTTATATACCTGGATTATATCCTTATAACTTATTTACAAAATAGCTTTATTTCCTTATCATTAATATTAAGTAGCCTAATTTGTTAATCTCATAGCAACTATCAGTAGTGCTACTAACATAATAAATATATTCCCATTAACAAAAGATTACCAATTATATATTTCAAATTGGTAATAAAGTTACTAATTCAACCGAATTTCATACTAAACGTTAATGTTTTGTTAACAAGTATATATTTACATGTTAATTTCATATTTCATGTAATTCACTGGATTGGTAGGGATTTTTACCAATATTATCGAAATACTAGCTAACATGTTAATTTCAGCTCACATGTTAATTATAATTGGTTGTTTATGAGTTGATTTTTGAGGAGGTAGTTACAATGATTGAGCAAAAAAATGAAAAACAAGACCATCAAATTAACGATGATGATATATTAGATGATAATGTTTTCGAAAAAGCATGGCGGATAACAGAATTCTCAAAACTAGTAGGACGTCATCATAATACAGTTTATAATTGGTTCAATATCCTAGAAGAAAAGGGACTTCATGAAACTTTAAGAACTCAAAATACAAATGAAAAACTCTATAATGCTTTAGACCTTGAAATTGCTCTATTTATAAAGCAGAAAAGGGATGAGAAATGGTCTTTAGATGCAATTATTGACCTTTTACCACACCAGTTTGATTTAAGACCAGTGTCACCAGAACATCAAACAAATGAGGTATCCACTGAATTAAACCTTCAAGCTACTGCAGAAATTATTGAAAAAATGGTAACTAAACAGTTAGAAGAAAAAATAAAACATATTGAATCTCATTATGAAGAGAAGGTACAGAGTATATTAAAGCATTTACCACAACCAGAAGATGTAGAAACGTTAAAATTACGCCAACGCCAAGATAGGCTTGATAATTTTATTATTGAGCATAGAGCACGCCAAGAATTAAGAAAACAAGCAGAGAGCTTATGGAATAATAAACCTGAGGAAGAGCGTACTAGAAAAGCAGGCTGGTTTAAAAAAGAGGAAGATTTGAGTAAAAAACAACTCTTCATAGAGCAGTACATACAAGATAATATTATTGAGCATATAAAATCTCTTATGAATTCAGTAGAATAATAAAAAAGTCTGGAACTTAGTCCAGACTTTTTTATTATTTTGTAGTACCAAACATTTTATCTGGATCTAAAAAATCTGCTAGATCTTCATCTTCATTTGCTCCAGCATTATTATTTTCTTCGTCACTACCCATATCGATAAAATCTCCAAATGCAAAACCTAAATCCTCATCCTCATCTATACTTTCAATCGTACTAATTTGAGACTTTTTATACTGAATTTGGCTTTGTCTTTCTTTAAACTCATTAAATTCTTCAACTAAACCTTTAGATAATCTCGATGGTAATGCATCAGTTTTATAGAACGTATATACACTTCCTAAGAAATCATTCTTACTCACCAAATATCCATTAAAGACTGTGCCATTTATAGGTAAATTATTTGAAACTTCTACCTTAGCGTCATCCATAAAGGAATCATTAATATTCTTTTGCTCATCTAGGATAGCAAGCATACCAAAATGATGTACTTTTGATGCTTCAACTGAACCATCATCGTTCTTCTTCATCAAATCAATTGGGGGATGGAAAGAGCTCCCTCTTAATGATTCTTGAAACATTTCTATAATTGCATGGCTATTTTCTATTTGATTCATATTACGTGAAACCTTATTAATTACTAAACAGCCCGTTTTCTCAAGTAAAATACGTTTAAAGTCTTGAGAATCCAGTATTACAGATGTACCAGATCCATTAGCAGCGGTATTTAACTCATGAATAATTTCACTAATACGTTGATTTGCATAATCTCGTGAATTAGCGACACCTTTTTTCTCATTTTCATTTAATTCCTTAAATTCATCGTAAAAATGCTGGTTATCAGCAAATACTACAAATGCTACACCTTTTGATTTATCATTTGCTAATTTCCAAATTTCCTGTGAAAATTTATTTACTTGTCGTAATACATCAGGCCCATCCGCTCGGACGGGAAGAGTTACAACAATCCCCATTTTAATAAAGTCTTTGCGCTCAATAGCATTTTCAAAGGCTATTCTTGCAAACTTTGCCTGATTCGCCTTAATTTCAGCCATTGGATATAGCTGCGCAACCTTTTGTAATTCTTGTCTGATTACTGGCTTGTTATGAAAAGCCGAAAATTCTTCAATGGCCTTAATGATTGTAGAAGTTCCAGTTCCTCCACCTAAACCTGCAAAAAATAAAACAAGTTCATCCGTAGGTCTTACACGTTCAGTAATAAATTCTTTTAGCTTTTCTTTTGCTTCCTCATTTGAATCAAGGACTTTTACTGCACGCTCAGGGTTCTTACCTAAACCACCTAATTTTAGTGAAACTTGATTACTTTTTGGTACATTTTTTAATTCAGCTAGATCTCCATCATTACTATTTAGTGCTAAGCAATTATATACTGCTGTGCCATCTGTATGTGTATATTCCGCAAATTTATCTACCATTCTAGTACCAGCTTGACCAAAACCGATCATCGTCATTTTAACTGCCACTTCATTCTTTAAGAAGTTTTTTGCCATTATTTTATCTCTCCTTATTTATCTTTTTTCTTTTTCCTAACTCAATCAGTACTTGTTGCCCTCTATAAGTTGAGATCAAAAATTTATATGGGTGCATGGTTTTTTCATAGATTAAAGACATTGATGATAGCGTACTCACACTTATTTCAGCTGAACGTCTAGATATATTCGTACGTTCAACCTCTAATGAATAGGATTTTCCCTTTTTTTTCTTTACTCTCCTATCAATAACTACATTTTCCACTATTTCATTAATAGATATGCCCCTCATGTACTTCGTCTCTTGAAATTGTTTATTTACTATGTTTCCTATGTATAGAAATACACTATAGAGTATCTCATCTTGTTCAAGTATATCAGCAAACATGTTTACTACTTCATCTGTAAACTTGATTGTTTGATATTTTTCACTTAAAACTTCGTTCAAGTTGTCCCCCCCTTAAAACATTGGTTAATTATTCCTAGAAATATAGTACATCATTACACGTCGTATATCAAGTCATTATAAATAAAACTTATATAAAGGTCTTATATATAAGACTTATAAAAATAAAATTGGAATTAACCTATATATTATAAGGGTTTAGATGTACGACGTATATATAATGCGTATACATGTTATATCAATCTTAAATTTCATGTGATTTACATTTCAACAAAGATCATTAAAAAATCTAGATTAAAATTTCAAAAAAACGATTAAAAACCGCCTATTTTTTCAATATGAAAATTCAAGAAAAACTTATACATCGTATATATAAGTTTTATATATACGATGTATAAAAAAATGCTTTTATATCAATATTAAAACAAAAATCTTCTTATCCAATTAACATAAAAGTTGTATATAAGACTCTTATATACAACTTTTATATAAAACGTATTTATACAGCTTACATAATCCAACTTCACTTTCCGTAATTTTCTAACATCCTATATTGGTCGTGTGTATTTATATTACTAGGGAGATTTCAAGACGTTTTTATAGCAATTCACACTAAGGTTTGCTTTATTAACTAGCTGTTTTAACAGGATTTATTACTTATAAGACCGCTCATTGTTAATGTTATGTTAATGCACTGTTCTTCACTTAGTACTTGTTAGTTCACATTATTATATATGTTATAAGAAAAATTACCCTCTGTTCCTCATTTGAATTCAATTCCTTGTCAATTTCATTCATTCCTTGAAAACCAGTAGAAGAGGTTGTTAATTTCATATAAACAGCATCAATACCCTCAATATTCAACATATTAAAAAGAGAATACTAAGATAAATCAACTGTGACATTCTAAAAGTAGTGGGCTAACAATCACATCACTACTATGAAAAAGAAACATTTCTTCAAACTAGATTATTAAAAGTGAGATCTCATCTTATTAACATCAAAGTGATACTTACATTACAATAAAAACTTTTGTAATGTAGTAAGAATGATGATAGCAATTATAACCTTACATAAAATTAACAATCGGTTAATTTTACCATTTCAGTTAGGATTACTCCTTTTCAACGAAGCAAAAGGGGAAGTAGTTCAAGTGACTAAAACCTATATGTTAAGTACCTGTAGATATATCTCTAACTTATTTTTGATTTGGTAGAAACAATTAATAATATTTGTCTAAGTGAATTTATCATTTTAGCCAAGAAGACTTCTTCCTCAAGGAGCGTGAAGGGTCACAGTCCAGTGAGTAGGTGGGAGATGAATTGGCTTCGAACAAGGGATGGCAGGAAGCCATCTTAATTGTTCGACATATAGAAAGTATTACTCTACCGCTTATCGAATGTATGTTTGGTGTATAATAGTCATATACCGAAATGGAGGTGAATCAAATAATGATTAATAAAGCCTATAAGTTTCGTATCTATCCAAATCAAGCACAAGCAATTCTAATCAACAAAACGATAGGTTGTTCTCGCTTTGTATTCAATCATTTTCTATCCCTATGGGATCACGCATACAAAGAAACTGGGAAAGGTTTAACATATGGTACATGCTCTGCCAAACTTCCTGCTATGAAGAAAGAGTTTGTTTGGCTAAAAGAAGTGGATAGTATTGCGATTCAGTCGTCTGTTCGCAACCTTGCGGATGCGTATACACGCTTTTTCAAAAAACAAAACAGCGCACCGCGCTTTAAATCTAAGAAGAACAACGTACAATCTTATACCACAAAA
>NZ_JAKUFY010000184.1:0-5777 GCF_022663675.1 Bacillus cereus group sp. BfR-BA-01355 | reverse complement strand
TGAACACATATTAGGGGTATTTGGTTTGCATTCTATTCGGCTTGAAATTTCTGGAATCCAATCAATTATAGCTCTAAAAAACAGTTGACTAATCGTAAGAAAGACACCCAATTAAACAAACATAACTTCATATGATATATTCCATCCTATCTTTTTAGAGTGGATAGTCGTTACAGAAGGGCACTCTCTGGAGTGCTCTTACATTTTCATACCAAATAGCGTTTTTATAAACAACTTGTCACCTTTAAATCAGACAAGCATATATTATTGTATGGGGCACTCCACTCCATAAGTTTAACCCTTTTAGTCTAGATGCACACTTATATGTGTGCTCTTTTTTATTCACTTGAAATAACGATTTTGTTCAATAGAAAGAGAACATCCGGGGCAGTAGACGCTCTTAATACAATTGGAGTTTTAACTGAATAAATGGAATAGGCGCGGTTAAGCTTATCCTGTACTTTAATAAAAAGTAAAAAGACACCTTAATTAGGTGTCTTTTCAGAGTGCCAGAGGTAATCTATATGTTGGATAGACCTTTCTATATCATTGTATGACTATCAATTCTTGTTATGCCTAAAAAAGGTTTTTAATACGTTAATTGTGTAGTTTTAACATAACAAAGAATAAGAATCTGTTATGGACACTTTTTCTACCCCTGTATCGTTAATTAATTTGCACACAATTCAATTCAAATTTACATATGCTACTGTATGCTACACATGCATCTAGATCACCTATGGGCAGGCATGATCTGAAAGTTCACTTTAAGCGCGCTATATAAGCGCTTTTTTCATGCGTAAATAATCTCTACAAAATGAAATTATCATTATTATATTTCCTTCCGAATAACATTTCCAATAAGGTTTATACTATAAAAGTAACTTTAAAGTTACACAACCTAACTTGTAGGGCCTAATTTTCTTTTGTACAACAAGTAGTTAGCCAATTAAGCTGGCTGCTTTGTTGTGTCAAATGAAATTTATACTCGAATTTATACTTCACTTCTTCTATTAGCCAGAATAAGGTATTACAATTATTAGCTTCAATTTTTTTCATACCAAGCACACACCTTTTCAGTGTAATAATATCCGTATGTCCAAGGTTTATAGATTTTTTGCACCAGAACCAAAAATAATTTTATTACACCATTTCATATTTACATAAAAAATCCACACTTAACTAGACTCCTATACTCACACCATCCTTTCTAGACGAGCATAAGATGTACTAACGAATGAAAGGGGGTAATTTTGATGGGTTTTGGTTTTGGGGGAGGTTATGATTTCAATAGATGTGATGATTGGAGAGATCAGCACAGAGATCATCACCGAAAAGAAGAAAACATTAGACAGGTGAATAATAATCCAGAGTTATTACAATTCTTAAGAACATTAACTCCTGGTACTTGTATTGTTCTTCAATATGATTGCCAACCACCTACAAGTGCAACATTCCAAGGTTTTCAAGGAAACAACGTAATTATTTTATCTGACTTCGATTGTTTCCCAGGATTAGCACGTATTGCAATTAACAAAATTAACGTAATCTCTATAAATTCACCTGATTGTGATCGTTTCTGCTGTAAACGTCGCAGACATTGTAAAGAATGTGACGAACATAAACATGATCATAGAGAAGATTAATAAGTTTTAATTAAAGGAAAAATCTTTCCCTTAATTTATAAGCCAATTTGCAAGAAAAACACCTATTACAAAATAGGTGTTTTTCTTTTCTAAATTTCATTTCACTTAACTAAACATAAATAACAAACTATTCCATATATCGACCATATATTATTGTAAGGTCGGCATCCAAATGACCCAAATAAATACCCACGCCAAGAAATAAAACTACAAAGTATTTCTTGGCACCTTTTACATAAAATTAATTTATTAAAAATGTACAAACATAATTGAAACTCTGCACATATAATGTATTCTACCTTTCTATTATTTTATTGAAGGGATTTATCTTATATAAATCCCTTCTTTTTAAATATTAAAATAATTCAATCAATCTACATAATATAATAATCCCTAAAAACAAAATAAGATAAGAGTCTTCACCCTCTTATCTTTTCCTAAAAATTCATTTGCATTATATATTATGAAATAAGGAAATTGATTAATGAATTAGTTTCTTTATCAATTTCCCAATTAGCTAATTTATTTAAAATAAAAACTACTAATTTCAACAATTGTACAAGCCATTTTATATTACTTACATACATTAACAATGAGATGATAATCATCTTATACCCCAAAACCCTAAATTACCTGTTCGGTAACTATCTTTAAAAGATAGAAAAAAGGGCAGTTTTTAACTGTCCTTTTTTATTTTTACTAAGATACATATTTCGGAAATTAAACGCCCCTTACTAATAAATACATATATTATATGGTGCTCCAACACACTGTGAACTACCCGCCACTTAACGTCCTAACGGACTGTTTGAAGTGGGGGCTTCTCGGTTAGTCGTTACTTTTGGTAGCTAACGAATTCGTCCTAAGACAGCCGAGCTAACTCCCTTGTTCCAAGGGTTATTTTATTGCTATCTATGCTAACGCCAATAGGCGTATTGCTTCATTTTTGATATTGATAGCTGCGTTATAATCTCTATCGAGATTTACACCGCATATACAAGAATAGACTCGCTCAGACAATGACATATTTTTTACATTTCCACAACTACTACATGTTTTTGTGGAAGGAAACCATTTGTCTATTTTCACAAGCTGTTTGCCTTGTTCATTTAGTTTATAAGCTAAGAAAGAAGTGAACATACCCCAAGCATTATCAGCGACACTTTTTCCAAAATGAAGTGCTTGCGATATTCCCTTCATATTTAGATCTTCAATAGCTACAACATCAAAATGAGTAGCTAACTCTTTAGACTTATGATGAAGGAAGTTCTTACGTTGGTTTGCTACTTTTTCATGCAGCTTAGCTACACGGATACGTTGTTTATTCCAACGCCCTGAACCTTTTGTACGTCTTGATAATACTCGTTGAGCATTTGCTAATCGGTCTAACATTTCACGATAGAACTTAGGATAATTGGCTCTCTCATCCTCAGAACTGACGTATAATTGATCCATCGCAAAGTCTAACCCAACAAATGTTTCTACTTCTTTTTGTACGATCTCTTTTTCATATTCAGTCAAAATGGACACATAGTATTTACCAGTAGGTGTCATAGAAATCGTACATGACTTGATTATATGGTCTTGTGGTATTTCTCTATGCTGTTTGATACGTACCATTTTCAGTTTTGGCAATTTGATATGACCGTTAAGCAACATAATATTTCCGTTCACTACATTCGTTGTATAAGACTTTCTGTCTTTTTTGCTTTTGAATGTTGGGAAGTCATTTTGACCACTAAAGAAATTTTTATAGGCAGTTTGCAAGTTTAGTTGAGCATTTGCCAAAGCTAATGAATCAACTTCTTTTAACCACTCAAATTCTGCTTTGTATTTTGCAGGAGTGGGAATCTTTTGTTTCTTGAGTTGATCCTTATCATCTTTATGTTTTTCATACGCTTCTTTTCGTTCAGCTAACATTCTGTTATACACGAAACGTACACAACCTAAGGTTTTACGCATAAGATGTGCTTGGTCTTCTGTTGGATACAAACGGAATTTATATGCTTTATTCTGCTTTGTCATATCATTTCACCTCACTTTTCACTTTGATTTTCAATATATGTTTTTACTACGTTTATTGGCGAACCACCAGTAGTTAGCAAGCAAAAACTTCTTGACCAAAACATCTCTTTCCAAAGTTTCTTTTTCACTTGTGGAAATTCTCTTTTAATGATTCGAGAACTTGCACTTTTATAAGCATTGATGAATTTTGTCATTTCTGTATTAGGGTATGCCTTGAACAAAATATGAACATGGTCTACATCATGATTCCATTCAACTAATGTGATGTTATAGTTTTCAGATAGTCGAACAAACATATCTTTTGCATAGTCTGACATATCATCATCAAACACATTTCTTCTGTATTTCACGACCAACACAAGGTGATAATACAACAAGAATACTGAATGGTTATTACTATCTAATTTCACTTTAAATCTAGTATCTTTTTCTTCTTATATTCTTTTTAATATATTCATAAATTTTATCCATAACAAACGTTTCATGTTCTATCCAAATGGCTTCAGCTTCTTCCAATGTAACTACTCTTACTAATTTCTCAATTGCTGTGTCTTTAACTAAAAATGTAGCTACAGCGCCTGTAGCTGTTGAATACTTATTGATAACTAAATTTATAATGTTATCAATCTCTAATACTATATCATTATGAGAAACCTTCTTATTTTGACTACTTTTGTTTGGTATTTCTTTATCAGACAATTCTTTTAATCGGGAATTTAAAGTGAATTCTACATAACCTATTGGAGAACTAATATCTGAACGAAATCTTATATCCTCAATTATTTCTAATACAATTTCTTTATGAGCTTCCCATTTTTTTAACACTTTAGGAAATACTTTTTCTTTACAACGTTCTTCAAATCTTTTAATTTTTTGTTCAAATGTATTGGGCTGTTGAAATTTATCTAAATTCTTTTCAAAATGAACTAAATTGTTATCTTTCTTTTTTTGACTATAGATAATAAATTTGATTTTTTGTACTTTCCTGCCTAATTTAATTTCTTCAAATTCAAAAGAAATATCTGTTTTTTGATTCAATTCTTTTTGAGAAGGTTTTAATACACGTTGCTTAAAATTCGCATAGTTAGGGTATATATCCATTGCATCCAAGTAATACCTTAAATTTTGAAGACTAATTGTACGTTCCTTTAAATCTTCATATTGCTTTAGTAGTTCATAAATACGTATAGCGTATGTACTTTTCAATTTAATAACATTAGCTAATCTATAGCTTGTAAACTTGTTGCTTAATTCTAATAGAAATGGCTTTAATAATGGATCGAAACGCATATCAATTGTTCCTTTATTTCTATTGTAAATTGCTGAAGACAGCCAAGATACCTGCATCAGATCTTCTCCAGTACGAATTTCAATTACTTTTGATAGTAATTCTTTAGTAATTTTACTTAACTCCGAATATTTAGTAGATCCATTTAGATCAAGTAGATCATGAAAATGTTTAATCGAGAATGTGTAGGTTTTAAAATCCCAATCATTAGGCTCAATATTACTAGCCAAACAAAGTAATATTTTTTGTTCTACTAAATTTAAACGTGAATTCGCTTCAATTAAAGTATTTGATTTTGAAACAATATTATTTTCTTTAATCTGCAAATCTTTACTATCAGACATACCTACATACGTCCCTTCTTTCTTACCTCTACTGTTCTACTAACTATAACAAGTATATTTCCTTTGCTGCATTTTATTTTTGTTTATTCAGAAAATTACACTCTCACTATTACAGTTAACAAGCCCTTTGTTCTATATAAAAGTATTCCGAAAATCGTTTGAATAGTAACATCTTTTTTGGAAATATTTACATTTATAAAGTATATAACTAAATTTGTTATCTTTAGAACAGTTTTGTTATGCTTATAATCAAATTTGTTATTTTCAGAACCAGTTTTGTTATAGTTAAAACTATTATCTTTAGAAATATTTTTGCTAGAGTTAAGCAACCAAATTTGTTACCTTTAAAACCATCTTTGTTACAGTTAAGGAACCAAATTTGTTACCTTTAAAACCATCTTTGTTACAGTTAAGGAACCAAATTTGTTACCTTTTAAACCATCTTTATTACAGTTAAGCAACCAAATTTGTTAC
>NZ_JAKUFY010000183.1:0-5898 GCF_022663675.1 Bacillus cereus group sp. BfR-BA-01355 | reverse complement strand
AGGCTGCTGCTGTTGTTGATTCATGTATGGTTGCTGAGCTTGTGATTGTTGAGCTTGATTCACATAAGGTTGCTGCTGTTGTGATTGTTGAGCCTGATTCACATGAGGTTGCTGTTGTTGTGGTTGTTGAGCCTGATTCACATAAGGTTGTTGCTGCTGTTGTGGTTGTTGAGCTTGATTCATAAACGACACTTCAAACGGTTGATAATAATTTTGATTTCCATAATAAGGATCGAAAGGATACATATTATACCGTAAATATGTATCCGTATTATATTGGTACATATTTTGCTGTGCATATGGATTTGTTTGCTGATATACGTTAGATTGTTGAAACATGCATTCTCTCCTCCTTCACATAAGTTTCTACATATATAATATGTACCTATAAAATAATATGTGTGATGGAGTATCTGTCTATTTTTGTCGGAAGTTTAAATTTTTAAAAAATTAAAAAAGAAAACCCTTCCATGCTATGATAATTAAGAAGAAGATTCTCATGGGGGAGGAATCAACATGGTATTAGGGGATTTAAAACAAGCGTTTTCTCAAAAAAAGGGGTATTGCACAGAGAATGCAAATGAATTATTAGACTTTGCGAGACATTGGTATCTCGAAGGAAAAATATGCATTTCAGATTATCGAACATTAATAAAAGAATTAGAAATAAACGGCGCAACAAAACCTACAACAATGACAGAAGCATAAAAATAACAAGAGGGTTCTCCCTCTTGTTATTTACATTGCTCAACTATATTTTGCAAAGTATACGAAATGGCTTGGTGTGTTTCAAAGAATCGTTTACCTTTACCTTTATTTACAAAGCATTGTAACACATTCGTTTGTAAATTATCGTATACTTGATCAATTTGCTGTACATGTATATACTTTGGCTTTTCTTCTTTAATCCACGTATAAGCTAATTCTTTCCACTTCTTTAATTCCTCATCTACCATGTCTACAAATGGTTTCATATCCTTATAAAAGTCGTATTCGATTAGTTCTCTTTTTTTTATATTCGCTTCATTATTATACTGCATGAGTTTTTCTGAAGACTGTATTAATGCTTCATTCTTCATCTCTTTCCCACCTTATTATGCACTCACTACGACGTTTTGAAATGTCTTTACCCAATTCCCTTTTTCTTCGTGATGCACTAATTTATTTTCCATATGTTCAATATGCATTTCTGTTATTTCTATCTTATTACATATTTTTTCACTCGCATCCTTTAATGCATGATTCATTCTAATCCCTATATTCATTTCCAGCAAATCGAGAGAACTTAACATTTGATCCATTTTTTTCATTACATCTTCCTTCTGAACCATCGCCATATACAAAACGCCTCCTTCTTTGCTTTTCCTTTGTCATGTAATTTCGCCGAACGATTCACCACTCCTGCCCACATGACAAAACTAGTTGTTATTCGTCAAAGAAATCATTTCGTATGTCATTTATAGAAATGGTAACAATACAAAAAGGAGGTGTAGTACAATGGCAAAGAACAAAAATGAAAAAAAGAAAAACCAAAACAAACAACAAAATAAACCCGAGACTGGCAATCCAAAGCTAGATGGTCCAAACTTCCCTGCTACATAAAGCGAGACTTTATTACGTACGGTTAAATTTCAAGTCACCCTTAATCTCCTACTAGCATTACGTTTTGTGATTAAAGTCGTAGCAAGCATAGCAGGATTATTTCAAATTAAGAAGTCCCGTCTTCAAAATGGAAGACGGGACTTCTTTTTCATTATATCATGAACTCATCCATCCTTTTAACGAAACGATTTACGATAGATATCCTATAGATTTGTTCCCTCTTTCTCCTATACCATTCTGTTATATTAACTTCCTCTTTAGGTTCTTCAAGTACAAATAGCACATTCATTTTCATATTTGCACAAAACCAATCTCTCATTTCTATTTCTTCATGTAAAACAACAGGATAACTATCTCTAAGTGCTGGCGTACACGATTTTCTAGTTTCCTTTGAGTAAAATTCATAATCTTCTCTAGACCCAGTATGTGTAGTTTGCACTGCAAACTTATAAAACGAACCATTATAAATTGGATGAAACAATAACCATGCTAATTTTTTTCCCAGTTCTATACGCTGTTGTAACGTTTCAAATTGATAAACCGAAAATCCATACATCCTCCCTTCAATTGTTGGGAAGATAACTGCACTAATATGAAATCTTTCTTGTACTTTAAAAAGTGCAGTATGGAATACATGTTTTTTAAAATATGTGCTCTCAATGACTGGTTTTTGAATTTTATTTTGTTCATTTATAATAAGGGCTGTTATAAGCCTATTCATATCTCTTTTCTCCCAGAAAAGTAACCATTCTTTTTCCATAAAAATTGATACGCTGAAATATTGCAACAAATGAAAGAGAGGTGTACGTCTCTTCTTACTTTCCTCATACAATAATAGCTGAGGAAAGGCATCTAAGAAAATAATCCAATTAGCTTGTTCGTACAGAAGAAATAAATGTTTTTTTACCGTTTTAGGTAAAACAGTAGCATAATATCTCCCTTCTAAATCGGTCATATTCCATCCCGCATTTCTCGAAACCATACTCGCTAAAAAGGCCCACCTGATTTCACTATTTCTTAAATAATATTCTTGATAAGATTGTGTCCGAGAAATATTGTCCACATTAGCTATTTCTGTTTTCTTTGTAATATTGCGAATGATTGCTTTTTCTTCCTCTGTACAAAACTTTTTTTCTCGATTTTGTTTAATTTTCATATAATCATTCCATGTCAACATAAATAAGTCATCATACCTTTCATCAAAAAGGTCACATCTTTTTTCATTTTTTGATATAATCACCTTTGTAAGTAATTCTTAGTAAGTTGGGAGTGGACACACTATGACCATTCGTTACCCAAATGGAAAAAGGTATAATCAAGCTTCACAACCTCAAAAAACACCTATAAAAACACATACTTATAGCAACAGAGGTATGTCCCTTGAAGAGGAATTGAATGAAACAAATCAATATTACTTAACCCATAATATTGCATGTGTACATAAAAAACCTACACCTCTTCAAATTGTAAAAGTAGATTACCCCGCTCGAAGTGCTGCAGTGGTAAAAGAAGCGTATTTTAAACAACCTTCTACAACAGATTACAACGGTGTATACAAAGGGAAATACATCGATTTTGAAGCAAAGGAAACAAAAAATAAAACTAGTTTCCCACTTCAAAACTTCCACCTTCATCAAATAGAACATATGAAGCAAGTGGTTGCTCATAATGGAATTGCATTTGTCATTATTAAATTTACACTTTTTGATGAATTTTATTTATTAGATGCAAAACATATTATTGCATTTTGGAATCGTCAAAATACTGGTGGACGCAAGTCGATTACGAAAGAAGAAATAGAAGAGCATGGATCCTTATTATCATGCGGTTATCACCCTCGGATTGACTATATCCGTGTACTAGACACGGTTTATTTTTCGTGATAGAGTCATCACTAAGGCTCTTTTTTCGACTTTTGGGGAGAGAATGAAAGGTAGGAGAAAGTATAATGTCAGATAATTATCGTTCTCGTACAGAACGAAATCATGTGAAAAATCAAGAGAAAAAAACACATAAAGAAGAAAAACCAAAGAAAAAAGGCTCCTTTTTCAAGAAATTCCTTATAGGTTGTCTACTTCTTGGTATCGTTGGTCTCGTAGCCGGCGTTTCCGCTTTCTTTGTTATGGTAAAGGACGCTCCAAAATTAGACAAATCCAAACTTGTTAATCCTTTATCAACAAAGTTTCTTGATAAAAACGGGAATTTCTTCTATGAATACGGTGCTGAAAAACGAACGCATGTTACTTATGATCAAATTCCAAAAGTAGTTGAAAATGCGTTCCTTGCAACTGAGGATTCGCGTTTCTATGATCATAATGGAATTGATTTTAAACGAACTACAAAAGCAGTTATGGAAAATGTCACTGGTGGTTTCGGTTCCCAAGGTGGTAGTACGATTACACAGCAAGTCGTTAAAAACTATTTTCTAACGATGGATAAAACTGCTAAGAGAAAAGTACAAGAATGGTACTTATCTTATAAATTAGAGCAACAATACTCTAAACATGAGATTTTAGAAATGTACTTAAATAAGATTAATTTAGGTAACCGTTCATATGGTATTGCGACAGCAGCGCAAAAATATTATGGTAAAGATTTAAAAGACTTGCAATTACATGAAGCTGCTATGCTCGCTGGTTTACCCCAAGGTCCAAACATTTATGATCCAACAAAAAAGGAAAATGTTGAACGAGCAACAAATCGTCGTAATGTTGTATTATCATTAATGAATCGACATGGTTATATAACAAAAGAAGAAATGAATAACGCCGTTAAGATCCCAGTAACAGAGGGCCTTCAACCGTCTTCAGAAGTAACTGAGATGAAGTATCAAGCATTTTTAGATGCGGTTGTAAAAGAAGTTGAAAAAGAATATCCTGATGTAAATATCGGTTCAGATGGTTTAACGATTCATACAACACTTGATCAAGATGCTCAAGATTACGCTGACAAAATTATGGATGGCAATCTTATTAAGTATCCGGACGATCAATTCCAAGGGTCATTCGTATTTATGGATACACAGTCTGGAGAAGTTCGAGCAATTGGTGCTGGACGTAAAGAAAGTAAGTCTACTTTCAAAGGTCATAATATGGCAACTGATTTAAAACGCCAAGTTGGTTCAACAATGAAACCAATTTTCGACTACGGTCCGGCAATTGAAAATTTACAATGGTCTACATACCATCAATTAAACGACTCAGAGTATACGTATTCCAATGGTAAAAAAATACAAAATGCAACAAAGAGCTACAAAGGTGACGTTTCACTACGTGAAGCTTTGAAAAAGTCATTAAACATTCCAGCTTTAAAGACAGCACAAACAGTTGGTCTTAATAAGTCAAAAGACTTCGCTGAAGGTTTAGGCATGACCTTTAAAGAAGGAAAAGTCTACGAATCAACAGCAATCGGTAGTAACGATAGTTCTCCATTAGAAGTAGCAGGTGCATATGCAACCTTCGGTAATAGTGGTAACTATAATAAACCACACTTCGTAAAAGAAGTAACCTTCCCGGACGGGAAAAAGAAAAGCTTTAAACCTAAGGAACAACGCGCAATGCAAGACTATACAGCTTACATGGTTACTGACGTTCTTCGTGACGTAGTAAAACCTGGTTCTGGTGGTACAGGTCCAACAGCATACGTTTCAGGTGTTGACGTAGCAGGTAAAACAGGAACACAAAACTTTGATGCATCAGTTCTTCAAAAATATGACATTCCAGCTGATGCAAACAGAGATAGCTGGTTTGCTGGATATACACCACAATACACAATGGCTATTTGGACTGGTTACGAAAAAGATGGTCCAAAAAATTATGTTAGTGATCGCTCCACTAGAATTGCACAGCAAATGTTCCAAATAATGATGAGCAAATTCGCTACAGATAAATCACGCTTTGAACGTCCTTCTTCTGTACAAGAAATAAACGGAGAGTTATACGTTAAAGGTGCGAAAAAAGATGCAATTAAACAAATTAAAGTAGATGCCCCTAGTGGTCTGAATGTCACTTTTGATGGCTCTAGCACAGTTACACTAAACTGGTCTGGACCAGCAGAAGTTGACGCATATGCAGCCAGCTATAAAGCAACTGACGGTTCAAGTGGTAGCCTATCAATAAGTGGTACGACAGCTACTCTTGGTGGTATTAAACCAGGTGTTACTTACAGCTTCTCTGTAGTAGCGAAAAAAGGTACTGGAACAAGCCCAGCAATTGGTGCATCCTTCACTGCGCCTGGCGGAACTCCAGATGCGAAAAAAGCTGATGAAGAGGCTAAGAAAAAGGCCGATGAAGAAGC
>NZ_JAKUFY010000182.1:0-5904 GCF_022663675.1 Bacillus cereus group sp. BfR-BA-01355 | reverse complement strand
GTTTCAGGTTTTGGGTCTGGCTTCACTTCTGGTTTCTGTATTTTTTCAATTACATTAATAGAGTTATATAAAAATTGACTATACGCTTCACGTGTTACAAACATTTTTGGAGAATACATATTACCTCCTGTACCAATTGTAACCCCATTTTCCTCCAATGCACTAATTGCACCATAAGACCAAGAATTTTTATCAACATCTGCAAATTTTGATGTTTTCGTTGCCTTAAATTTAAAAGCATTTGTAAGTACTTGTGCCATTTGTTCACGAGTTAAAATATCATCTGGACCATATTTTCCATCACCAAATCCATTCACAAGTCCTGCTTTAGCAAGTGCTAAGATTTCTTTTTCAAACAAATGTCCTTTAATATCAATAAAAGGATTTTTGAAGCTAGCATCTGCATCTGCTGGTTTTACGTACATATAAATCATACGAGCAACTTGCCCACGAGTTACATTGTCACCAAAACCAAAGATATTATTTCCGTACCCTTGCACTACTCTACGATTTGTTAAATCATAAATTGCTTTGGTAGACCAGTGATTTGCTGGAACATCATTGAATTTTAATGAGTCTGTGTTATCAGCCTTAGCAGTAAATGCTCCTGCTCCTAATAGTGATGTACCCATAATTGTTAGTGCTGTTGCTGTTTTTAAAAATTTGTTTGCCATTCTTTGTTCCTCCAAATATATTAATTTTTTCATAGATTCTTTTATTGTACCGAATTTGCAAATAAATTCCATATATTTTATTTATAAATATTTTTTTAGTAAAAAAACTACACTTTTCAGTATAGTTTCTTACCTCTTTTTATACATATTGATATTTTTAACGGAAATAGATTTGTCCCATTCCTTCTTTGTTAGCCCATATCGGTGCTTTCATACTATCTATCCCTATCATTTTAAAAATAAAGAAGTGATGTTCAGCTTTTATCTTAAAATTCAATGGCTGATTATGATTAACGCGCCCTTTTGTATATTCATATTTCCAGCCATCCATATTCTGCTCTTTCATTTTCTTCTCTATATCAGGAATTAGATTTACGTTTTTCCCTTCATACGTGTACTGAAAACCACCTGTTTGTTCTGCTAACTCTACTGTACTAGAAGCAAAATCATGTGCCTTTATTAACTGCATTCCATACAGTACACCCTCTGGTATAAGAGTTATCAATAGTAAAGAAAGCGTTAGAAAAAGCGCTGTTGTTACTGTATTTTGCATTTCTTACACACCTACTTTTTCTTATTTATTTCACGTTTCCTCCAGCTTTCTTGTTGTCAGAATCTGCTTCATAAATAAATATGTGTTTTGCGTTACTCTTAATGCTGCCTTTCTTTTCATCAAATTGTTTAGTATAACTAGCAGCTTCGGCATCTCCTTCAACGGCAATCATTGCAGGTTGCTCTTGTACGGCATGTGCAGAAAACTCTCGTTTTGATGCAGGGTCCTTAAATGTTGCATTTTGTTTATAAGACTTTTCAAATTCTTTCTTTGCAATTTCTGTGTCAATAGCAATTTCTTCTTGTGCTCGCAAAACACCTACTTTTACGGCTTTATCCATTGCTGTACTTCCAGCACGTTCTAATGCAGACTTATTATCTGTGTGTGTTGTATCTCCAATAATCATATCTGTCATTAAGAATAAACAACCAACAAATAATAATAATGAGGCGACACCTATAATAAATTTTTGCATCTTTCTTCACCCCTCCTTAATTTTCAGACTTCCGAAATCGAAATCCACTTAAAATAGAACTTTTCTTTTGGTTCAACAATTGGTTTGGTAGCAATAACCCTGCTATTTCCTTCATTATTCCTTCTAACTCTTTATAATAGTTCCGACTAGATAGTAACGTACTACTATTTAATTGAGATTCAAATACATCTTCTATCTCATATGGTGGTAAAGCAGTTAATACCTTATCTCCAAAACATTCTTCTACTACTTCATGCTTTAAAAGTGCAGGAGAAAACTTATTCCCAATGATTCTCGTTTTCTCTAAATCTAAGTAAGAAACGAACTTTCTCTCTTTTGTTGTAAGAGGATGCGCTATCTTTAGCAATTGATGCAGATCTGGTTCCACTACAAAGAAGATATAATCTGCCATTTCACATATCTCATGGTATAAATCTTTATCCCAATCGCTCCCTGCATCAATAATAGATATAGGTGCTTCTTGGTTAGCCAATAAAACCTTAATAAAATGGTCAAAGTCCTGCCCTGTTTCGTTTTTCAGCTCTTGGTCCACTATAGGATTCTTTACGATATAATTTATTCTTCCTTGCTTCCATTTTGGAATTGATAATATATCAGATTCCTTCTGTAGCATCTCTTTATATCGCTGCAACATAAATTCACTACGATAGTTTTCTGGTGCTTCTGTATATCCCTTTAATAACGGATACGTATAACCATCATCATATAAATTCTCTATATAATTGACATCAATCTGTAGTTCATTTAAATAAGCAGCTAAAAGATGCGAAACAAAAGTAGCACCACTTCTTCTGTTCATACTGGCTACAACTATTGTTCTTCTTGGAATGGCAATACCAATTTGTTTCTCATATACCGGCTCAAAAGCCAATTTATACTGTTTTTTTATAATTGGTGCTTTTGGCGTTTCCTGCTGGATAGACTTACTCTTTGGTTTGTTTTTAAATAATTTAGATTTAGAGGGAAGTTTACTGTTGCTACCTTCCTCTAATTCACTTAATACTTCCTCTTCTTCCTCATCAACAGGACCTTCGGACAATTTTGTATGTTGCGGTGCCTGACTTGCTCCTACAATTTCCACTACATTTTTAATATCCGATTCCTGTAGCAGCTGCGGTATGACTTTATTATCAATATCAATTTTACGAGAGTTAAAAATGTCATAGATACCTAGATAAATCAGTTTCGCTAAAAATTCATCGTCATTTTCACGCTCTGTAAATACTACAATGCGAATATCCCGCTGAAAGCGAATGTCTCTTAACTTCTGTAAAATAATTAATTCTCGCTTATCTTCGTGTCCCGCATCAATATTTAATCGTTTGTCATTAATACATAAAATATCAGGTTGCTCCGTATCTAGAATTTCATCTAAATACTTTATGTGCATAACATCACTATCAGCTACTTCAAATCCTGCACCAACAAAATCCTCACGTAAATATGCCGTATACACAGTATCGCTAATAGCTAATACAATCTTTTTCATTATAAAAAACTCCTCTTTGATAGAAAATCGCTTTAAAGTAATAGCATGTTTTCAAAAGGCACTTTTGTTGCGTTTTGTATTTTTGTTAATAGTTCGGTGAGAAGTGATTCTATTTCAAATCCCTCCAAATTACATGGCATATTATCAATAAGGTTGTATTTGACTCTAACCTCTAAACGATCCTCGATTTCTTCTAACGGTACCGCACTAAATAAACTTTGTTCATATATAAATCCATCTCGAAGATTTTTTTGTATTTCTGTCTTGTCTTTGTAAACAATGGTTACTTGTGCTAATTCAATAAAAGGGTTATCTAAAGTTAATTTCGTATTCCAGTTTAGACTCCAGATTTCACAACGACCGTCTGCATGCACAACATTAGCAGCTACAGATGGAGTAATTGTAAATAAACGATCTACTGGAACATTTGTAAATGTAGTTGTTTTTCCTTCTACTACTTTCAGTCCTCTTTCCTCACGTTCATGCTCAAGTGCAATTTCCGCACCAAACAATGCAATTTCACAAAACACTTGCTCCATTATGGGTTTAATGCCTTCATACGTTCGAACAGCAAATACACTAAATTCTTGTGTTTCATCCGTTCGAACTAATTCATAAATGCTAAATTCCGCTGCATTTACAATTGCAAAAGGAATATCTTGTACAAAATTAGGATTTGTAAATAGCAAATCCGGAATCACTGTCTCTGGATGTTTGAAAAACTCTAAACCAAGCTGATATCCTTTTAGAAATGCATTCTTAGCAGCAGCTGGGAATAATGTTTCAAATCTTTTGAGACTGCTTTTAAATTGCTTCTCTTCGACCTCGTTATTAAATTCTCTATCTTGTAAAATGTTTACACGATCAGCAAGCAGTAAAAAATAGTAGTTAATAAGAGAATTAATTCTCTCCTCAAAAACTTGATTATCTTTACAATATTTATCAAATCTTCTTTTACTTTCACTAATAATTTCATTCATTCTTTAATACTCTCCTTATCATTTTCTAGTTATTAAATAAAAAAAGACACACCAATGGCAGGTATATGCCCTCGGTGTGTCCGTTTAGCAAGAATTAAATATCTCTCGATTCGTATATTAATTTTAAACAATGAAACTTATGTATAAGATTATCTCTATAATATCTAAATGTCAATACTACTTCGCAACTATTAATTAAACTCACAAAAATAATGCTTCTAATTGATTAACCTTTTTCTTTTTTTGCATATGTCATTTAATCACCTAATTCAGGTAATACTATTAGTATATCTAAGTACAGGGTTTTCACACCAAAATTTCGATTTATATTTACAACTAAATTTCAAAAGTAAAAAACCATTCATTTAATATATTCCTTACTTAGAGAACTTTAGATACAAAACAATCTTTATAGTACTCATAGCATAACTAACAGCAAACAACTAAAACATATTAATGTTATGTAAACAGTAAGGCGGTACAAACACGTTCAGTTGATATTAACATATCAACTGACATTGACATGAAATTACATATTGAGAGATGAATATAAGTTAAACTAACCCATCCAGTTCATACCTAACCCAACTTATTAATTACATATTTCGCAAACAAAGATTATAAAATAACTTTTGAGTTCCTAATTTAATTATTAGACAAAAAAGCATGCAAATGATAAATATACATCCATACCATGTTTTCCTCGTAAGAATTAAAATGACTTTTAGTTTGCGCATACTTAAATTTGAATGATGTACAAAATCATTTCTATTATAGCTAAGTTTCAAAACCATTTCTTCCACTCAAATACTATAAAAACTACAATCTATATTTATAGATTGTAAAGATATTAGCTGCACTTTTTATCATAAAAAAGAACTCATACTTATAGTATGCCCAACTAAATAAGTCTTATACCTGAACATTACAACTGCTATTTATAACTAAATTTCAAATATGCTACACCATTCTTTTTATAAACCTCCTTGGTCAAGAAGGTTTATAAGAAAATCTATCTCCATTTAATTTTCAACACAATTTGAAGCACACAACCCAGACGTGTTAATGTCATATAAACAATTAGCTAACACTAATACCTATGATTGAGATTGACATATCAATTGACATTGATATGAAATGAAACGAAAATGTGTAGATATTAATTTCATATCAATATTTAAGATGTTATATCACTCTGATGATACCCAGATATAAATCAACGCAAAACTATTTGGTAGATCTACATTTAAGTTAATAGAATGTAACAACTAGCAAACCAGCGCATGCTATATTTTATTACCAATTACTTTTATTAACTTTTTAAGGGCTTTAAGTCATAAACACCCATTAGAATAACTAGTATCTCTAAGTCTAAATGGTAGTTTCTATCTCTGATCAACATGACATTAACAATTAGGATGATCCGTCCTTAGTTTGAATAGCTTTTGTTGATGTTATATAAACAATTAACTAACACTAATACCTATGATTGAGATTGACATATCAATTGATATTGATATGAAATGAAACAGAAATGTGTAGATGTTAATTTCATATCAATATTTAAGATGTTATATCACTCTGATGATACCCAGATATAGATCAACGCAAAACTATTTGGTAGATCTACATTTAAGTTAATAGAATGTAACAACTAGCAAACCAGCGCATGCTATATTTTATTACCAATTACTTTTATTAACTTTTTAAGG
>NZ_JAKUFY010000181.1:0-5989 GCF_022663675.1 Bacillus cereus group sp. BfR-BA-01355 | reverse complement strand
AAAACAGATAAATTACAGTCATAGGGGTGAATTACATGGAACAATTAATGCGAAATTCGTTTCTTTTCTTATCTAAAAATAAAGCGCTAACAAAACTGGCTAAAAAGTACGGTTTACGCTTTGGTGCAGGTCGCTTCGTCGCAGGGGAGACGATTGAATTAGCGACAGCTGCCATTCAGGCATTAAATAAGCAAGGTCTTTGTGTAACAATCGATTATTTAGGTGAATTCGTTGATAATGAAGCGGAAGCAAATGAAATGGCTAACCAATCGATTGAAGCGATCCGTGCAATTGGAAGAGAAGGTCTTGATTCGCAGCTTTCTTTAAAGATGACTTCTATGGGATTAGATATCTCTGATGAAATCGTAATGAACAATATGCGCCGTATTTTAGAAGCTGCAAAAGAAAATGGTGTGTTCGTTACCATTGATATGGAAGACTATACACGCTGTGGTAAAACAATTGATATCTTTAAACAATTAAAATCTGAATACGATAATATTGGTACTGTTATTCAAGCTTACCTATATCGTACAGAAAAAGATATTGAAGATTTAAATGCTTATAATCCTAATTTACGTCTTGTAAAAGGTGCTTATAAAGAACCTGAAGAAGTGGCGTTCCCGGATAAGAAAGATGTAGATGACAATTATAAAAAAATTATTAAAATGCACTTATTAAATGGAAATTATACTGCAATTGCTTCACATGATGAAGCGATTATTGAATATACAAAAAAACTTGCTGAAGAACACAACATTCCAAGGGATCAATTTGAATTCCAAATGTTATATGGAATTCGTAATGAGCGTCAACTTGAGCTAGTAAAAGAAGGTTACAAAATGCGTGTTTACGTACCTTATGGAAACGACTGGTATGGCTACTTCATGCGTCGTCTAGCAGAGCGTCCAGCAAACGTTGCGTTCGTATTAAAAGGTATGGTTAAAAAATAACCAAGGAGAAAATACTCCTTGGTTATTTTAATTGCTGAAATGCATAATGTGCCATTTTCTTCGTATCAGGATATAGTTGCGCGCGAGTAGAAGATAATACGACGTTAATGACGCGTTTACCGTCTTTTTCATCGACTGTTACGACTGTATATTTGCCAAGTGCTGATAGACCACTTTTACTTCCAATCGCATATGGATCGTCATATAGTTCTTCTCGTCCATAGTTTGCGATGTTTGGAGAGCGTTCTGAAGTATGTAGAGTTGTACGTGTTGAATTCATATATTCTAAAACAACTGGATACTTTAATGCTTCTTTCGTAATAATAGCAATGTCATATGGTGATACTTTATTCCCAATTGCATCAGCACCACTTGCATTCTTGAAAGTCGCATGCTTTGTACCAAGTTCCTTCGCTCTAGCATTCATCATCTTCACAAATTCATTTTTTGATCCTGCGATATGTTCTGCAATTGATTCAGCTATTGGATCTGCACTAATGATAAGCATAAGTTTTAATGCCTCATCACGCTTTAATTTTTCCCCAGCACGAAGTTTAATTTTCTTACTTTGACTTTCTGTTTTAATTGCGTTTTCTGTAACTGTAATTTCTTCATCTTCTTTTACATTCTCTAGTAAAAGAAGGGTTGTCATCATTTTGGCTATACTAGCCGGATAAGAACGTTCGTCTTCGCGTTTCCCATACAAAATTTCACCTGTGTCTGCATCGATTGTAACGCCATATTGCCCAGTAATCTTAGGTTGATCAGCTCTTACAGCTTGTTGCCTCTGTGCATAAGAGAAGAAAATCATCCCTGTAAATAGTGTAGCAATCATTACAATCATAACTATTGTTCGTTTCATCATCGTTCCCTCTTTTGTTTTCCATATGTACAAATAAATTGGGCAGAAAAAGCAGCCATTAATCATTATGCCACGTTCTCTGCCCAAAAATATAGCGTTATTTTTCGCCCATATTATGCTTCTTATATTGTTGATTATTACCTTGGCGTCCTTTTTCAACACCGTGATTATGCGGACCTGCATTTCCAGTTACACTAGCTGCACTAATTCCAGCCTTAGAAGGGTTCTTCTTAAGTTTTGCCATATATATTCCTCCAGTTTCGTCAGATTATAAAAAGGAAAAGTGCATTTAAACAAAGAAAATACACATGTATAGCATAGCCAAATGAAAGAAAAATATTTATTTCAGAAAATTTTATCAATAAATATATTGCGAAAATTTAAACAGTATCATATATTTATTAGTAGAGGCTCACTCATTGATTGCGACTTATGTCGAAAAATTGAATGAGCATTCATTCAAGAATAGGGGGAGAATTGGATGTTCCAAATTAAAAAGGCTGCTGTTCTAGGTTCAGGCGTAATGGGTTCAGGGATTGCGGCACACTTAGCTAATATTGGTATTCCGACATTATTGCTTGATATTGTACCACCTGCGCTAACAAAAGAAGAGGAAGCGAAGGGACTTACATTAGAACATAAAAGTGTGAGAAATCGTTTTAGTAATACGGCTGTGCAAAAATTATTAAAGCAAAAACCAGCTCCTCTGACAGTGAAAGGAAATTTAGCACTGATTGAAGCAGGTAACTTAGAAGATGATCTTGAGCGTCTAGCTGATGTAGATTGGATTATTGAAGTAGTAGTTGAAAACTTAGATATTAAAAAGAAATTATTTGAAAAAGTAGACGCTGTTCGTAAACCGGGTTCTATTGTAAGCTCGAATACGTCAGGCATCTCAGTTGAAAAAATGGCAGAAGGTCGTTCAGACGACTTCCAGAAACACTTCTTAGGCACACACTTTTTTAACCCACCACGATATTTAAAACTTCTAGAGGTAATACCGACGAAAGAAACAGATCCACAAGTATTAAGCTTCATGAAACTATTTGGCGAAGACGTTCTTGGAAAAGGCGTTGTTATCGCAAAAGACACACCAAACTTTATTGGAAACCGCATCGGTACGTACGGTTTATTAGTAACTCTTCAAGAGATGATAAAACGCGGCTATAGCATTGGGGAAGTTGATTCTGTAACAGGCCCACTTATTGGTCGTCCGAAGAGCGCGACGTTCCGTACATTAGATGTTGTCGGTTTAGATACATTCGTACACGTTGCAAATAACGTATATGAAAACGTACAAGAAGAAGAGCGTGATGTATTTAAAGTACCAGCTTTCATGCATGACATGCTTGAGAAAAAATGGCTTGGAAGTAAAACGGGTCAAGGCTTCTTCTTAAAACAAGGAAAAGAAATTTTAGAATTAAATCCTGAAACGATGGAATACGAAGCGCGTAAAAAATTAAAAGCTGCATCCGTAGAGTTAAGTAAACAAGAAAAAGGATTAGCGAATAAATTGAAAGCGCTTGTATACGCGAAAGACCGTGCAGGAGAGTTGTTATGGAACATCATTACACCAACTCTTTTATACTCTGCAAAACTTCATAAAGAGATTGCTGACGATATCGTTGCAATTGACCAAGCGATGAAGTGGGGCTTCGGCTGGGAGCAAGGGCCATTTGAAGTGTGGGATGCAATTGGTGTTGAAAAATCTGTTCAAAAGATGGAAGAAAACGGCGTAGTTGTTCCTACTTGGGTGAAAGAAATGTTAGAGAAAGGTTTCACTACTTTCTACAAACATGATAACGGAGATAGCTACTATTACGATAATGGCGAATATAAGCGAATCGAACGTAATAAAAAGGCAATTTCTCTTAAGCAATTAAAAGCGAAAAATGGCGTATTAAAGAAAAATAGCGGAGCGAGCTTAATTGATTTAGGTGACGGTATCCTTTGCTTAGAATTCCATTCGAAGAGCAATGCAATTGGTATGGATATTACGCAAATGATTAACTACGCTGTTGATGAAGTAGAAAAGAATTATAAAGGTCTTGTTATCGGTAACCAATCGAAGAACTTCTGCGTTGGTGCGAACCTAGCAATGATCTTAATGGAAGCACAAGACGACAATTACTTTGAAATTGAGTTGGTTGTGAAAAACTTCCAAGATGCAATGACGAAAATTAAGTACTCTTCTAAGCCAGTTGTAGCAGCACCATATGGTATGACGCTTGGCGGAGGTACAGAAGTTTGCTTACCAGCAGCTAGCATTCAAGCTTCTAGTGAAACGTATATGGGCTTAGTAGAAGTTGGTGTTGGTTTAATTCCTGGCGGAGGCGGTAATAAAGAGCTATACATTAAACACTTAAATAAAATGCCAAACGGTGTAGAGTTTGACCTGCAAAAAGTTGCGAATAAAGTGTTCGAATCTGTAGCGATGGCGAAAGTTTCTACATCAGCACAAGAAGCTGTATCGAACAACTTCTTAGGCGATAAAGACGGTATTAGTGTGAATGGTGATCACTTACTATATGATGCGAAACAAAAAGCACTTGCTTTATATGAAGCTGGCTATAAAGCGCCGATTCGTAAAAAGATACCAGTTGTTGGTGAAACAGGATATGCAACTCTTGTACTTGGTGCAGAAGCAATGCATTTATCAGGTTACATTTCTGAACATGATCTTCACATTGCGAAGAAACTTGCATATGTCATCGCGGGCGGAAAAGTGCCGTACGGAACAGAAGTTGATGAGCAGTATTTATTAGATGTAGAACGTGAAGCATTTATTAGCTTAGTAAGTGAGATGAAATCACAAGCAAGAATGCAGCACATGCTTGTAAAAGGAAAGCCATTACGTAACTAATAACGAGGGGAGATATCGTTCATGAGAGAAGCTGTCATTGTTGCGGGAGCAAGAACACCAATTGGAAAAGCAAAGAGGGGTTCATTAAAAACAGTTCGTCCTGACGATCTAGGGGCATTAGTAGTAAAGGAAACGTTAAAGCGTGCGAATTATGAAGGACCAATCGATGATTTAATTTTCGGTTGTGCGATGCCAGAAGCAGAGCAAGGTTTAAATATGGCTCGTAATATCGGCGGATTAGCAGGACTTTCTTACGATGTTCCAGCTATTACGATTAACCGCTACTGTTCTTCAGGTTTACAAAGTATCGCTTACGGAGCAGAGCGTATTATGCTTGGTCACTCGGAAGCTGTATTATCAGGCGGGGCAGAATCAATGAGTTTAGTTCCAATGATGGGAC
Source organism: Bacillus cereus group sp. BfR-BA-01355 (assembly GCF_022663675.1). Taxonomy (NCBI): domain Bacteria; kingdom Bacillati; phylum Bacillota; class Bacilli; order Caryophanales; family Bacillaceae; genus Bacillus; species Bacillus cereus group sp. BfR-BA-01355. Next base: position 911 of record NZ_JAKUFY010000181.1, on the reverse strand, counting down.
ACGTTGTTCGTCCGAATAGTCGCCTTGTAGAAGCAGCTCCAGAATATTATATGGGTATGGGACATACAGCAGAGCAAGTTGCTGTGAAATATGGAATTTCTCGTGAAGAGCAAGATGCATTTGCAGTAAGAAGTCATCAACGCGCTGCGAAAGCATTAGCGGCAGGTAACTTCGCTGATGAAACAGTATCTGTAGATGTGACGTTACGTACTGTTGGATCAAACAATAAACTGCAAGAAGAAACAATCATTTTCGCACAAGACGAAGGTGTGAGAGCAGAAACGTCGCTAGACATTTTAGGTAAATTACGTCCAGCATTTAACGTTCGCGGTTCTGTAACAGCTGGTAACTCTTCACAAATGAGTGACGGTGCAGCATCTGTACTATTAATGGATCGTGAAAAAGCAGTGAGCGATGGCATGAAGCCGCTTGCGAAATTCCGTTCATTTGCAGTAGCTGGCGTACCACCAGAAGTAATGGGAATCGGCCCAATCGCTGCAATTCCAAAAGCATTAAAACTAGCTGGCTTAGAGCTATCTGATATTGGCTTATTCGAACTAAATGAAGCATTCGCTTCTCAATCAATTCAAGTTATTCGTGAACTTGGTTTAGATGAAGAAAAAGTAAACGTAAACGGTGGTGCAATCGCACTTGGACATCCACTTGGCTGTACAGGAGCAAAACTAACACTATCTCTTATTCACGAAATGAAACGCCGCAACGAACAATTCGGTATCGTAACAATGTGTATCGGCGGCGGAATGGGAGCAGCGGGAGTATTTGAATTACTTTAAAAAGTGCAGGTGGCTCGTTTAGAACAGGAGGGGGATGGAGCTTCAGACGTAGAGGCGCTCTTTACCTCGTAGGAAGAAGCGAAGCCACCGAACATTCTAGCCACTGGAACTGGATTA
>NZ_JAKUFY010000180.1:0-6157 GCF_022663675.1 Bacillus cereus group sp. BfR-BA-01355 | reverse complement strand
CCGTTCAAATAACGTAGAACGATTTGTATTTTTTCATCAGCTGTAAATTTAGCCATAGAAAAACTGCACCTCCAATTGTTAGACTGTGTCTAACAATTGGGGTGCAGTTCACACATTCTGTGGAATGTGCTCTTTTTTCATTGATGTAAATAAAGTAAAAAGTACAAAAAAATACCACTTTCTTTTTGTATGGTATAGTAAGATACTGAGGGATAGTGTTTTGAAAAAGTCACATATTTTACAAATTGTTGTCTTTCTGATGACATGTCAAGTTTAGTAGTCCATTTGGGTTGCTTTATTATGCAATATATATTTTAATATGAGTGGCACCTCTTATAAATTAAGAGGTTTATAGGTGTCTCGAATTGATTTTGGGTACACTGTATCCACCACTTTAGGTTCTTTCATGTACGTGGGGATATTATGGGCCCGTATAACGGGATAAAATGAATATAGAAATAGAGGAATCGTAAAATGAATATGCAAGAGGTTTATAAATATTTAAGTACGGTATTGCCTGAAGGACATGTTAAACAAGATGAAATGTTAAAGAATCATACGCATATTAAAGTTGGCGGAAAAGCAGATGTTTTCGTTGCGCCTACAAATTATGATGAAATTCAAGAAGTTATCAAATATGCGAACGAATATAATATTTCAGTTACGTTTTTAGGAAATGGATCGAATGTCATTATTAAAGATGGTGGAATTCGCGGGATTACAGTAAGTTTAATTCATATTACAGGTGTTACTGTAACAGGAACGACGATTGTAGCACAGTGTGGCGCAGCAATTATTGATGTATCACGCATTGCATTAGATCATAATTTAACGGGTCTTGAGTTTGCTTGTGGTATTCCAGGTTCAGTTGGCGGAGCATTATATATGAATGCTGGTGCATACGGCGGTGAAATTTCGTTTGTATTAACAGAAGCTGTCGTAATGACAGGTGATGGAGAGCTACGTACTTTGACGAAAGAAGCATTTGAATTTGGATATCGTAAGAGTGTATTTGCGAACAACCATTACATTATTCTTGAAGCGAGATTTGAACTTGAAGAAGGTGTACGTGAAGAAATTAAAGCAAAAATGGATGATTTAACGTTTAAGCGTGAGTCAAAACAGCCTCTAGAATACCCTTCTTGTGGTAGCGTATTTAAGCGCCCACCAAATAACTTTGCTGGTAAGTTGATTCAAGACTCAGGACTACAAGGTAAGCGAATTGGTGGAGTAGAAGTTTCTTTAAAGCATGCTGGATTTATGGTGAATGTTGATAACGGAACAGCACAAGATTACATCGATTTAATTCACTTCGTACAAAAGACAGTTGAAGAGAAATTTGGCGTGAAGTTAGAGCGAGAAGTAAGGATTATTGGAGAAGATAAGGAATAACGAAATACGTATGAAGATATGAATTATTTTAAAATAATATTTGGGTATTGTTGACAATTTGTTTTCAATTCAATATAATGGCTAATAATTTAACAAATAACATACGTTGAAAGAGCCCAGTAGCAGTTTGTCACTGTTAACGAGAGAGCTAGGGGTTGCTGGAACCTAGCACAAACAAACTTGCGAATTACACTCTGGAGTATCTTAGGTAATGCTAAGCGGACTAGCAATCGATATTATTGCTAAGAGTGGTATGAGTAGCTATGCTATTTATGCAAACTGGGTGGTAACACGGTGAATAATCGTCCCTATGTCTATCGTAGACATAGGGGCTTTTTTGTTTTTAAAAAATAAAGGGGATGACAAAAGATGAATATTATTGATGAATTAGAATGGCGCGGCGCCGTTAATCAGCAGACTGACGAAGAAGGCTTACGTAAGCTAGTAGAAGAGAAAAAGATTTCACTATACTGCGGAGTTGATCCAACTGGTGATAGTATGCATATCGGACATTTGATTCCGTTTATGATGATGAAGAGATTCCAATTAGCTGGCCATCATCCTGTTATTTTAATTGGCGGGGCAACAGGAACAATTGGTGATCCGAGTGGACGACAATCAGAGCGTCAACTTCAAACGTTAGAAGTGGTTCAGCATAATGTAGATGCGTTAACAGCACAAATGAAAAAGCTATTTGATTTTGGTGGAAATAGCGAAGTGAAGATGGTAAATAACTATGATTGGACACATGAAATAAATATTATTGAGTTTTTACGTGATTACGGGAAAAACTTTAGCATCAATAGCATGTTAGCGAAGGATATTGTAGCAAGCCGCTTAGATACAGGTATTTCTTTCACAGAATTCACATATCAAATTTTGCAAGCGATGGATTTTCACCATTTATACACGAAAGAGGATGTTCAACTTCAAATTGGTGGTAGTGACCAATGGGGAAATATTACGAGTGGTTTAGATTTAATTCGTAAGTTAGAAGGTCATGAGGCTAAAGTATTCGGATTAACGATTCCGTTATTATTAAAATCGGACGGTACGAAGTTTGGTAAATCAGCAGGTGGTGCAGTTTGGCTTGATCCTGAAAAAACGACACCGTTTGAATTTTACCAGTTCTGGGTAAATACAGATGACCGTGACGTAATTAAATACTTGAAATACTTTACGTTCTTAAAGAAAGAGCGTATTGATGAATTAGCAGCGAAGGTAGAAGCCGAGCCTCATAAACGTGAAGCGCAAAAAGTGCTAGCGGAAGAAATGACGAAATTCGTTCATGGAGAAGAGGCGTTATTACAAGCTGAGAAAATTACAGCAGCGTTATTTAGCGGAGATATTAAATCGTTAACAGCTGATGAAATTGAACAAGGTTTTAAAGAAATGCCAACGTTCCATTCTTCAAAAGAGACAAAAAATATTGTAGAGTGGCTAGTTGATTTAGGAATTGAACCATCCAGACGACAAGCACGCGAGGACATTAATAATGGTGCGATTTCTATGAATGGTGAGAAAGTAACAGATGTGGGTACGGATGTTACTGTAGAAAATTCATTTGATGGAAGATTTATTATTATTCGTAAAGGGAAGAAGAACTACAGCCTTGTGAAATTAGGAGAATAGTTTGTGTGAAAGGGGTGGGAGTAGGAAGAATACTTCCACCCCTTTCATATACACAATTTAGACATAAAATAATCAGTAAATTTAGATAATTAAAAGGGTTATATTATTCTTCTGCCGAATATATAAGTTAGAGAAAATTACGGATAAAGTGAAACTTTAATCAGTGGGGGGTTGTTCCTCCCCACTGATTATTAGTTGAACCAATCGGGCTTTTACGGGCAGTTAATCTTCCGACTTCATCCCTGCATTCACTGGATTTTAAGGTGGAGGTTTTACTGCCCGTTAATGCGGGATAAAAATAGCCCGAACCATGCAGGGCATGATTCGGGCTTATATTCAGCTTAGTAAGCTAAGCTGAATAGACCTTTAATGTGTGATAAGTAACGAACGTTACTTGCTTCTTTCATTAATGATGCTGGTAAGCCTTTAAGTGGAGTATTGCTTGCTCCAATTGTAGCAACCGCATCTTTACGTCCTAGACTAGCAAGTGTTCCAGAGTTTACAGGTGCGAACTCTTCGAATGCTTTGCCTTCTAGTGCTGCGTATAAGTTGTATCCAATTAACTCACCCATTTGCCAAGCGATTTGTGCAGTTGGTGGGTATGGACGACCGTCTGGAGAGAAGACAACAGCGCTGTCTCCAGCAACGAATACGTCTTTGTGAGAAGTAGATTGCAGGTATGCATCAACTGTTGCACGACCACGGTTAACTTCAAGACCTGATTCACCGATTAATGGGTTACCTTGTACGCCACCTGTCCAAACGAATGTGTTAGCAACAAGTTTTTGACCGTCTTTTAAGTCGATCTCATTGCCAGCAACGTTTGTTACAGGAAGACCTGTTAAGAATGTAACACCGCGTGCTTCTAGGCTAGTAGTTGCACGTTCGATTAAGTGGTCTGGTAATACTGGAAGGATTTTTGGACCTGCTTCAACAAGAAGAAGTTTAACTTCTTTTGGATTTACGCCGTGGCTTTTTGCAAGTTTAGGCATAATGTCAGCAAGCTCACCAACTAGCTCAACGCCAGTTAATCCGCCACCACCGATTACGATTGTAGCATCAGCTTCGTTTTTCGTTTTCGCGTATTCACGAATACGGTCTTCAACGTGTTTGTAGATTTTGTTTGCATCAGCAGCAGATTTTAATACCATGCTGTTTTCTTCTAGTCCTGGAATACCGAAGTAAGCAGTTTTACTTCCTAAAGCAACTACAAGTGCATCGTAAGATAAAGTAGTGCCGCCAGCTAGTTTGATTTCTTTGCTATCAACAGAGAATGACTCAACTGTTGCGATTTTAAGATCGATATCTTTGCCTTTGAAAAGCTTTGTAAGTGGCATTGCAATTGCTTGCTCAGCAACGTTACCAGCTGCAAGGCGGTGTAGTTCAGTGATGATTTGGTGTGTTGGGTATTGGTTAATCACTGTAACTTGTGCTTCTGATTTGCTGTAATATTTACGTACGTTTAAAGCGGCAAGAAGACCGCCATAACCAGCGCCTAAGATGACAATTTGTTTTGACATAGTATGATATCCCCCGTCTTTACTAATTGTTGTTATAAGTTAAATTATTTATTGTTACGTTCTGCACTAATTTGAAGATATGCGTTCACAAAGCGGAACATTTTTTGTGCTTGTGGATCTTTTAGTAATTTTAATAGACCGAATAGGCCGATAACTTCAGTACTTTCGTCAGCACGATCTTTCGCTTCGATTGCAGTTGCAGCCATGCTTTTCACTGTATCTTTTACAGGTTCTACAAGCTCTGTAATTGCACCAACAGTGTCGCTTTTTAATACTTCATCAGTAGCAACAGTTTGAGCGAAGTCATAAGACTTAGTTAAAATGTTAACAAGCTCAGTTAATTTTGGAAGCTGTTCTACTAGTGTTGTTAATGATTCTTGTACCTCAGGTTTTAACAACTGATCAAGTACATCAAGTTGTCCTTGGCTAGCAGAAATTTGTACAGTTTCTTGTTCTGGCTTTGTTTGAGTCATAGTTTCTGGCATCTCCAATTCTCCTTTACGATAGCAATACTCTTATTTTTTATAAGTAAGATAGTAAACGTTTACGAAACTTTATGCAAAGTTTCACAAAACACAATAAAATGCCTTTAAATATATGGCAGCAAACAAGCTGACATAGATCTAAAACCACATTTTCTTACCTATTGTTTATGAACTGTCCGATACATGGCTTGTCCGCATAATGGAAAAGCTCCGCTACCGGAAAGTGTATATAATATATATCCTATATTATATACTATATGCACCTATGTTAACATAAAAATGATTCCTAATTATTTGATATTGAGTGTATAACCTAGTGCTGACAAGGTATGAAAGCGTATAAAATATTTTGTTTTAGTTAGAAATGTACATATATATATAGAAAAAAAGGAAAAAACGAACAAATTCATGTTCGTTTTTTCCTTTTTCCTATTATTCACCTTCTGCAATTAGCATCGATGTATTACCTTCTTTTTCAAGATGACATTCGCCCCAAGTACAAAGAGAGTCAAGAATTGATTCTAAAGACCAACCGTAATCAGTAAGGGAGTATTCTACTTTTGGCGGGACTTGGTTGTAGACTTTTCTTTGAATGACCCCGTCGTCCTCTAATTCGCGTAATTGCTGAGTTAACATTTTTTGTGTAATACCAGGCATTAAACGTTTTAGTTCACTCGTTCTTTTTGTGCCTTTCGTTAGATGACAAAGGATAACAACCTTCCATTTTCCACCGATAACCTCTAAAGTCGCCTCTACAGGAATATTGTATTTTTTCATATGAAACCCTCCTTTTATGAGTAAAGTAAGCTTAATAATACAAATGTTCCTTTTTAGTACCTATAGCACTTTAAAGTACGTACTTTTTATCATGTTAAATATGTTTCATAATAGCACATGTGAGAAGCAAGTGAGTAGTACGGTACCAAAAAGTGACTATGTTACTTTTTAGTGCCTATCGTACTTTAAAGTGCGTTCTTCAAAAAAGGAATGAAACCATTCATAATAGCATTTGTAAGTATAAAATATATTTTTTAGAAGATAAAAGGGCCTTTTTATCATACTATTATGATTGGATTTCTTGTAATAAGGAGGAATTCAATTGAGTTCATATACAGTACCATCTTCAGA
>NZ_JAKUFY010000179.1:0-6343 GCF_022663675.1 Bacillus cereus group sp. BfR-BA-01355 | reverse complement strand
CGGAGAAGCTAAGAAACTGAATGCCCTTCGTCAACTTGATGATAAAGAACAAAGATGGATGCAAGACCAAGACCACAAAGTAAGTCGTGGAATCGTTGATTTTGCAACGGATAATAATATTTCTGTCATTCGATTAGAGCAACTAACAAACATTAGACAGACGGCACGAACAAGCCGTAAAAACGAAAAAAATCTACACACTTGGTCATTCCATCGTTTAGCACAATTCATCGAGTACAAAGCGACATTAGTTGGCATAAAGGTCGAATATGTGAATCCTTCTTATACAAGTCAAACATGTCCGAAATGTTCTGATAAGAACAAGGCGCAAGACAGAAAATACAAATGCCAATGTGGGTTTGAGAAACATCGTGATATCGTTGGGGCGATGAATATTCGCTACGCAACTGTGGTTGGCGGTAATAGTCAATCAGCCTAAGAACCTATATGGTCTGTCTTAGGAGGGGTGATGGCACACCCTCATCTTGAAGGCTGTTCAAAACAGAAATGGACTGCGAATGCTTAGTCATTCAAGAATCCCATCCGTTACACCGTAAGGTGTAGGACTTGCGGCTTTAGCCGTGGGAGTGTCAATCTCTCTTTGATAAAGTATTAGAAATACACGGAAATTAGTAATGTTCACGGTGGATTATTGGTAAGTTCTAATTTAAGTCTTAAGGATTTTTGGGAAAATAAACTGACATACATTTAATTTTTAAACTAAGAGAATTTCTTTTGGAGATTATCGTTTTCTAGATTTTTAGAGTAATCTAAAAATAAGTTACATATTTAGTGAGATACATGTAGAGAATAAATTTTGATTGTGTAAAAACAATCAAAATTTATTACATGAGGTGAAGATATGAGTCAAAATAATTCAAATGAAGTAAAGAAAAACGAGGTAGGATTAATTCCTTTTGATGTGTTGGAGGTTGTTAGTGAAGTTCGTGAAATACCTGAAGGTGTAAAACTAATAAATGCTCCGGCAGCATGGGAAAAAAGTGAAAAAGGAAAAGATGTTGTGGTTGCAGTTCTAGATACAGGCTGTCAAATTGACCATGTAGATTTAAAGGACCGCATTATTGGAGGAAGAAATTTTACTACTGATAACAATAGTGATCCAAATAATTATACTGATATGAATGGTCATGGAACACATGTAGCAGGAACGATTGCTGCTACAGAAAATAATAAAGGTGTTTTAGGAGTTGCCCCACAAGCTAAGCTACTTATTGTTAAAGTGCTAGGCGGTCCAAATGGATCGGGTGCTTATGAATGGATAATAAATGGGATTAATTACGCAGTAAACTGGAGAGGCCCTAATGGAGAAAAAGTAAGAGTTATTTCTATGTCTTTATCAGGACCAGAGAATAATCCAGAACTACATCAAGCTGTGAAAAATGCAGTCAATAATGATGTATTAGTTGTTTGTGCAGCAGGTAATAGAGGAGATGGTAACGATACGACTGATGAGTTAAGCTACCCAGGTGCATATCCTGAGGTTGTAGAAGTTGGTGCAGTTGATTTAAATAAAAATGCAGCCCGTTTTAGTCAGTCAAACAAAAATGTAGATTTAGTTGGGCCTGGAGTAGAGATTTATTCCACGTATAAAGATGGAACATATGCCAAATTAAGTGGGACTTCAATGGCAACTCCGCATATATCAGGTGGGGCAGCATTAATCATTAAACATTGTGAAAGCGAAAATGAGTTTGGCAGAATATTGTCTGAGGATGAAATTTATGCACAATTGATTAAACGAACAACAGCTCTTAATGAGTCTAAACGAAAAGTAGGCAATGGATTATTAGATTTAGCAAAAGAATAAAACAGAAGGTATTGGATTGCTTGATTTAACAGGTGTGTACATTAATAGTTTCTAAAGGATAAGCTGAAAGATTTATAAAAAAATGGGTGTCAGGTACATCTGAAAATATCGTGTATTACAAATGCGATAAATATATAAAGGTTTTATATTGGGATGAAAAATCGTTGCATCATAATGTTAAATTAAAATAATGTAAAATAAACAAGAAAGCAGTTCTTTTTGATAGAGAAATTCCCAGAAACCCAAATAGGTTTTTTGGCTGTTAATTATTAGCATATTCTAGAATTAGTTTCTTTGAAGCTTAAAGTACCCTTTTAAAAGAATACTTTAAGCTTCAAAACTAATACAGATCTTTAAATAATGTTAACTATATATACTAAATTGATTAAGGATTCATTAGCTGATTTTACTTTCATATTAACAGCTTATGTTTCTAATAAGGCTTAAGAATATCTTTAATAAAAATAATATAAGAAGGATGATAACATGTCAGAAGTTTTAAATCCGATTAAGTATGAAGTTAAATTTTTTCTTCAAAGTAATCAAATTTTAAATGAAAAGTATGAATTACAGGAAAGTGTAAAAAAAGAACTTAACATTACAAAAGCTGAGCAACGGTACATTCAATTTATAGATACGGTAAATAAAGAAATGTATCAAGTGGGATGGATTTTACGAAACCGTAAAGTTGATGATGGTCAAGAATTAACATATAAAAAAAGATACCCGATTACCAATGATGATATTGAAGCGATGTTAGTACAAGCAAAAGAAGATGGGTTTGATTTAAATAGTACAAAATTTGAACCTGAAGTGGATTGGGGATTTACAAAAAAGACATTAAGCCTTTCTTTTGATGCTATCAACACAGCACCTGATTCTTCAAACCCAATATCAATTCAAGAGTTACGTGAAAAATTCCTTCAAAATGCTCCCGAAGAGTTTCAGAATTGGAAGATGGGTGGTACGACTCAGGATAGAATTAATGAAGCAATTGTATATGGTCCTGTATTTGAAAGGAAATATACAGGAGAATGGCAAGGACATAAATTGAAAGTAGAAATATGGTCAATGGATAGTTGCTCAGAAGTAATTGTTGAAGTATCTTTGAAAAAATTCAACGAGAAGGATATTGCAATTCAACAACATCAACAATTAAAAGAGTTTCTTAGTGAGAAAAAATGGTTATTAGAGAAAGACATACTAAAAACAGAATGGGTTTTAAATTTATGTAAATAATTATTCTTCGTACTATACGCTTTAATAGAAGATTACCTGCATTAGTCTTAGTAAACAAATGATTTTTGTACAGAACATAAAGAAACTTCTAATAGACATTCGATTCATATAAAGCAAATAGAGTTGAAGCAGAGTAGTGAAGGTATATATTAAGCTTTAGGAGGATGGTCAAGATGTGTATCGGTGAAGGATTTAATACTGAATTTCTAGGAGCAGAACATGTAATAGAATTGCCAAGACTTGTTGGTAAATCTGCTGAAGAAGCTTTAAATAATGGACAAGTTTTTAATTTTACACACTTTTCTTTAATAATGAATAAGCGGCGCAAGTTTTTAATTTATGGTGCTAATAATGTTGATAAAAATTTAATGAAAAATATAGAAAGGACCGATGTGTGGCACTTCGCTCCTTGTATAGGTGAGGAAAATCAGGTTGGAAATGAATTATATCGAAACAATCCTTGGGATAGGGGACATATGGTACGAAGAAAGGATGTCGGTTGGGGAAGTGTAGAAGAAGCAAAGAAAGGAAATGATGATTCATTTTGCTGGGGAAATATTGTTTTACAACATTGCGAAGTTAATCAAGGAATTTGGAATGATATTGAAGAATGGATTCTTGAACATGATGACAATCCATCAAGAAAAATTTCCATCTTTACAGGTCCAATTTTTACTGAAAACGACAGAAAATATTGTGGCGAAAATGGTAATTTGGGTTGTGGTATTCAAATTCCGGCGGGTTTTTGGAAAACTATGTTCTTTATTGATTCTAAGAAAAAATTACGCTCAGTTGCTTTTTTAGTTAAACAAGATGAGTTTTGGTTTGATAATCAAGGAAGAAGGTTTAAACCACTTGAAAGTTACCAAGTTCCTTTGAATACGGTTAGTCAACTGACTGGTTTAGAGTTTAATGATTTATTATATAAAACCAATCCTCTTTTCTTTCGTCCAAATAGTTTAACTGAAAGTGCAGAAATCAATACACCTGAGTATCATTTAATTCAAGGTGTAGGTGATTTAATTTTGGATCGCGATTTAATTTGACCAATATATAAAAAGTATGATTTATAAACTAAATCATACTTTTTATATATTGGTCAACTATTAATGAATCTAATTAAATATATTATGTAATAAGCTAGAATAATTGTTTATCGTTGAATATAAAAATTGAAGGTCGTAAAGGATATTGGAGTAATGTAAAAAAAAATCAACAGGGTCCAAATTTAATAAAGCATCATTCGAACACAAAAAAACAAAGGTGTAAGTAGCAGTTAGGAGGACAAATTATGATTGAAAGTTTAATTTTGGTTGAAGGACAGAACATCAGTACAGAAGCATTAAGAAGTATGTCTTTAGGAAATGCTAAACAATTGGTAATTGGAGTTACAACACCAGCTAAGGGAGTAATCCTTCAGGTTAATGCAACGTCTTCTTCTTATTTAGGGAGTGCACTCCTTGAAATTTCGCAAGTTCCAGGTGTTACGAACGTTTTAACATTGAAACTTGAGAATACCCAATGAGTTTGAAATTTATGTAATTCTGCTGGTTGGATTAGTTATAACAGAGTTTTCTGCAAATCTGGTAGTTTTTTCTTAAGAAATTGAATACAAACTCTTCAAATATAGAAATTGTATTTTTTACCGAATGTAATTTTTGTTTAAAGACTAACAATATGTAGATAAATAAAAAATACTAAGGAGAATTTTTTATGTCTAGACAATTGATTATAATAGCTAAATCAAATGTAAATTTAAGTGAATTAGGAACCTCCTCTTCTGACAGTCAGAAAACAGATGATTTTATAGGTTTATTAGCTGCTCAGGATGTTCAAATTCAGCCACTTTTCGAGAAGGAGCAAATACAACCAATTAAAACAGTATCTCTTGAAAGTGATATAGAACCTCCTGATTTTTCTAAGTACTATAAAGTGATTGCTCCTGATGAGAAATTGGAAGAACTTGTAGCGCAATTTCGCAATTCAAGTGTAGTTGAAGATGCTTACATTAAACCTGCTCCGGAACTTGCAAAATTAGCTGTAGAACCTAAAACGGATGTTACAATCCGAGCTACTCCAGACTTGAGCTTTAGACAAGGTTATCTAAATGCAGCTCCAGCCGGAATTGATGCGCGACATGCTTGGAATTTCCCTGGAGGAAAAGGTAATGGAGTAAATATAGTAGATATTGAAGGTGCGTGGAGATTTTCCCATGAAGATTTACGAAAAAATCAAGGTGGAGTTATTGCAGGAACACCATCTTCTGATTTAGGGTGGAGGAATCATGGCACAGCTGTAATAGGTGAAATTAGTGGTGATGAAAATGGCGAAGGTGTGACCGGAATTAGTCCAAACGCAAAAATACATGCAATTTCAGTTTTTGGGCAAAATCAAACTTCTTCAAATGCAATTTTACAAGCTGCTAATGCTCTCGGTGCTGGAGATATTATTCTTATTGAACTACATGCACCTGGACCACGGTTTAATTTTCAAGATAGACCTGATCAAAAAGGATACATTGCTATGGAGTGGTGGAAAGACGACTTTGAAGCAATTCGCTTTGCTACTGCTAAAGGAATTATTGTAGTAGGGGCTGCGGGCAATGGAGCTGAAGATTTAGATGATCCAATTTATGAAAACAGATTTAACCGTAGTCAAAGGGATTCGGGTGCTATCTTAGTAGGAGCTGGAGCGCCTCCACCAGGTACTCATGGTAGCGATCATGGACCTGATCGATCTAGACTTCCTTTCTCAAATTATGGGTCTATCGTTGATACACAAGCCTGGGGAAGAGAAGTAACGACTACTGGATACAGTGATTTACAAAGAGGAGTAAATGAGGATTCATGGTATACAGATAGATTTAGTGGAACGTCTAGTGCTTCGCCAATTGTTGTAGGAACAATCGCTTGTCTTCAGGGAATTGTAAAAGCTCGCGGGCAAAGTCCGTTGACTCCTATACGTGTAAGAAACATGCTTAGAAATTCGGGCTCTCCACAGCAAGATGCACAAACAAGACCTAAATCACAACGTATTGGGAATCGACCAGATTTAAAACAGCTTATTAATATGATTCAGTAGGATTAATAATTAAAATTGCACTATTTAATTGATTATTAGTTTATTTTGATAGAGACGAACGTACATGTTTATTGATTTAAAATTCGTTATTCTTTCTAAACAAGCTAGATTAGAAAGAATAACGTATTCTTATAAATTTTTCGATTTAAGATGAATTATTACTATTTGTGGAGGAGTTGCCGACTTCTAGATGAA
>NZ_JAKUFY010000178.1:0-6442 GCF_022663675.1 Bacillus cereus group sp. BfR-BA-01355 | reverse complement strand
AACCACAGAACAAATACATACCGGTAGTGAAGTGATAAAGCACTCTATTCTTCAAATGAACAGTGTGCATGATGTTGTCGAGGAAACATCAAAAGTAATAGATAGACTTGTTACACGTACACAACAGATTGATACAGCCCTGGATGCAATCACTAATATTGCTGAGCAAACGAATCTTCTTGCTCTAAATGCTGCTATTGAAGCGGCACGTGCTGGAGAGAATGGGAAAGGATTTGCAGTGGTTGCAGCAGAAGTGAGAGATTTAGCTGAAAAGTCTAAAGAGTCCGCAAATGAAATTAACCATTTAATTAAATCGATTCAACAAGATACTCAAGATACAGTTCAAGTCATGCAAAAAGGAGAACAAAAGGCAGCAGAAGGAAAAGAAGCGGCCCACAAAGCGGATCAAACATTCTCATCTATTATGAGAGATATTGATAAAATTACAAGTCAAATTCAAGAAGTCTCTGCAGCAACAGAAGAGATGTCTGCCGGCACAGAAGAAGTAAATGCGTCTCTTTCACTAGTATCTGATACTGCAACACAAGTAGAAAGAGAAACAATTCAAACAGTACAATCAATTCAATCACAAGCAGTTTCAATCAAAGAAATTTCAATTCAATCCAACAGGATGAAAGAAAAGGTAGAAGAATTAACTGAATTGCTTTCAAGATTTATTATTACGAAACATGAAAAAAATTAATAAATGTGGATACAGTAACAATAATATATTCTTATTTTTATCAAAGTGAAAATTTTTGTAGAATAGATGGGATGGAAGGGAATTAAATGAATAACGAACTAAAGTATAATATTTACGAATTACAACAATTCATTCAAAAAACTTATTCTGATATTAAAACAGCATGTGATATTGCTATTTATCAAGAAAACAATTCTAAATATCTAATTTCATTAGGATTTTTAAATAAATCATATATAACTTATTTAGAAGCTAAAGGATTTTATCGTGAAAATGAAGAAATTGCAAGTGTAGAATTTGATAATTTCTTTGATGTGTATGATAAATTAGAACACGAATTAAAACGAGTTATTTCAAGAGAAGATAAAAATCCTTCATTACTACATAGTAGACTTAGTCAGTTTCAGCAGAAAGTTGAAAATATAAATGACCTAATAAAAGTAATACAAAATGCTCGTTAATGAATGTTTTTTCTTTGGTATATAGAAAGTAAACATTAAAAACATTTTAGAAAGAATCCGTTTTGTAAATCCATTTTAAGAACGGTGTGCAAATTGGCTATAAATCCATTTACCGATACTTTTTATGGGTTATGTTGGAAAGTAAAAAATACTTAAACTAATGGTAATTAATAAAAATCCATATTATTAAGTTAAAGTGGTTATCAAATCTGAGGAAGACTCCCTAAGGTGCCTTAAATTAGTAAAGCGCAGTATCCCCCTTTTTCATTTCTTCATTTAAATCTCAATATATTAATTATAAGATTTAAAATGTTATAATTAGTAAAGATTTCTAATAATTAGATTGAGAGGATACAATATTATGGGTTATAAATTTCGTAGAATTATCCAAGTTTCTCCGGGTGTGAAAATTAACTTTACATACACTAATTCGGGAGGAAGAACCGTTCCGCCTGAATCAAGAGTAACAACTTATGTACCTGGCACAGGAATCTCGTATACACCACGAATAGCAGAGTCAAATAACTATTATAAACAACGAGGATTTCAAAGACCAAACACTTCCTATCCCACTATGAATGAACAAGATTACAATACGATAAAAGTATTTGAGCCGGTAAGAGAAACCAATACTTACCTTGTTACTGCTTTTCGTAAGAAGGATAATCAAGTAAACTCCGTGGGTAGAAAACTAATGAAACCACTTTCCATAATTGCAGGCGTTTTTGCAGGACTATTCTTACTTATGATGCTTGTTATACCTGCTCTATTCCTGGCAGTCATGTCTTTCCTATGCTATAAAAATATAAAAACACCATTTGCAGTTGTATGCCCAGAATGTGATGCTGAGAATCTATTCATTTTTGAAGAAGAGAAAATTGCTTGTCGTAAATGTGAGAGCAATCTTATTATACAAAAATAAAAGACGTTCATTTGAGCGTCTTTTATTTTTGTTTGGACTTTTATTTTCAAAATCATAAAATTGGCATCAAGTCTTTTGTGAATATAATTATCTCACTTTAGCTTCAAGTGTTCCGTATTCTCAAATTCTTTGAGTTGATAGGTTTATTAGCTATATACATCTGTAATTTGGTCTTAGAAAATTCAGAAAATCACATTCCTATATACTTTCTATGCACCCTGACGATGTGTATAGTTCCCTAAAATTTGTTATTCTAGTTGTATACTATTTATAATTTATAGTCTTAATATATTATTATAAGAATGTATTTCTATGAATGGAAGGGGATATATTATGTTAACTGAATTACAAAAGAATTTTTTCTCAAAATTAAAAATTAAGCCAATAGAAAATGTGGAATTTGAAGATTTGCATACAATTCTTTTACAAATGGGGCACTTATTACCGTATGAAAATATAGACATCATGGAAGAAAACATGCAAGATTTTTCTAGAGATAATATTGAAGAAAAACTCCTTTTAAAGAATCGTGGCGGATTATGCTATGAGATTAATTCTTTATTATATTATTTTTTGTGTGATTGTGGATTTAATGTGTATCGAGTAGCTGGAACTCTATATGATCCAAAAAATAGAAAGTGGAACCCTGATGATGGTCATGTACTCATCGTTTTACAGCACAAAAATGAAAACTATATCATAGATGCTGGTTTTGCATCCTATCTTCCTTTACATCCGGTTCCTTTTCATGGTGACAG
Organism: Bacillus cereus group sp. BfR-BA-01355; assembly: GCF_022663675.1. Classification (NCBI taxonomy): domain Bacteria; kingdom Bacillati; phylum Bacillota; class Bacilli; order Caryophanales; family Bacillaceae; genus Bacillus; species Bacillus cereus group sp. BfR-BA-01355. Next base: position 3,598 of record NZ_JAKUFY010000178.1, on the reverse strand, counting down.
TGTAACTTCTGTGACGGGAGAATATCGTGTTCGTAAAAAAAACACAGAGAAAGGAACCCATGTATTTGAAATGAAAAAAGGAGAGAATGGAGAAACTTCTCATTTTCTTGATTCAGATCTTACTGATACCTGGTCAATCGGTTATGCTTTTTATCTAAACACTATTGATGAAAAGAAAGTGAATGCTATACAAAATATGGTTATAGAGCATCCGGAATCGCCAGTAAATAAGGGGAATATTATTTGTAAATTGATTGATCATGGCCATATTGCACTTACTAAGCAAAGTTTTACAGAAACCCAACATGGCAATAAATCTAAAAAGGAAATAACAGAGAAACAATATTATCAAATACTTAAAGAGAAGTTTAATATTTTTTAGACAAATAACATGAAGGAAGTTAGCTATAAACTTTTATGAATTGCAAGAGGGAAAATATAAATACAATTTCTCATTGTATCTTGTATTTTAACAGTATTGAGCAAAGTAAATGATTTTGAACTAGTTATTTTCTTCGCTTGGATAGCGGCATTATCAGGTGGGGAAAATTTAAAAATTTAATAGTGATTAGTTTACAAGTGCAAGAAGATAAATTCTATGGCATTATAGGACCTTCTAGATCTGACAAGACTTTGTAAAATTAGCATTTGTAGAAATAGTGATAAAAGACTCATGTATCTCATATTTTATTTTGGACTAAAATAGAAGAAATTAATAAGGTGCAGCAAGCAAACTTATTAGAAATGGAAAAGAAACTAGGCGTATTGAATTTCCCTATTAGGAGGTGGGGTAGCACTATGGCAGGAATGGAGATAGTGTTACACCATAAATGAGTTATATGATCGGTTAGGAGTAAGCAGCAGTACCCTTAGAAAATACTCGGATGTTCTTAAACAAGAAGGGGATGAGGTGAAAAGGAATAGTCGAGGGAGATGAGAATATACAGAGTTTGATGTGGATTCCTGAAAATTTTAATTGTTCATTTTGCACAAAACGCTTTTAAATAGTATCTCTATCATAATAAATTATGAAAATTTAAATATAGATAAATAGAGAAGAATGGTGCATTCATACTCATTAATCAGCACTAAAATCGAAATATAATTTACTATTTTTCGATGAATTTATAGTTGTAATAAAATATAATCTTTAAATCAATCTTAAACTAGAAAACTGTAACTTTTGAATTGGCAATGTAAATCTAATAGGCTGAAAATATAGCACTAAGATAATTGGAATTGATATTACTTTAATAAATAAAATATATCCAATTGCATATGCAACTTATGGTGACCTTTTAGCTGTTATTATCGTTTCCTTTTTCGTTTTAAAGTCAGGGGTTAGTATGAGGGAGAGGCTAAGAAGATAGTAAAGAAGTGGGAGACGTCTAAATTTGTAGTTGTAAATAAAGAGGTTTGATAAGAAATCCCTCACTTCTAAACGAAGTGAAAGTGGGGGAGTTCAAAAAGGATATTATAAAGAGCTGTGTTTAAATTAACGCACAGCATAAGATCCGTGCTGTTCAGATCGTAGTTAAAATCCACTTACTCATTTTTTAACGCGGAATCTGCTACTTTAAAAATTTTAATGGGAAAGCCAATAAAATATCTACAAAAAATAAAAAAAATTGAAAACCTATTATACGAGCTTATACATCAATAAAAGAACACGAATATATTGTCATTGAACAGTTTTTAAAAATTTAAAGTGATTTTAAAAGGAGATTAGATAATATGAGCGAACAATGTCCAATCAATGTACCTTGTGAGGCAGTAGGACAAACTCAAACACCATTAAGTGATGCAGCTGCAACACCAATTACTACGCCAGGAACACCGATTGTAAAAATCCCAGTTGTATTAGCTGAAAGAACAATTCAAATTGTTGTAGAATCCGATGTTCCATTAGATCCTCCAGCAGTTGAAATTAAACGTGTGTTAAAAAACGTATTTTTAACACAATGTAAGTTAGTTCCTGTTGCATTTACTCCCGTAGATGGTACACCTTATCGCCGAGTTACAAGAGCAAAATTATTTGTGCAAGGATATATTCGTAAAAACATTGAGTATGCATCTAGCGAGTGTAATGCACCTTTATTTGATCGTATCGCTAATATTAATTTTAGTGGGTTTGCAGATCTAACAGAAGATGATTTTCTATCATTAGCTTTAGTAGCTTCTTCCTCAGATACAACATCGCACTTTATTAATCCTAAAAATGGTGATTTACCGCGCCTAGACAAATACTTCTTCGAAAATGCTGTTTTTTATAACGAACAACCATATTGTGAATTAGTCAGTGCTCAATTTTTTGAATTAGACTTTTCCCCTTGTCCAACAGACTTAAACGAACCATTTGATACTCTTCGTGAAAAAATTGTACTAGACCTTACTTTAAAAGTTTTACAAGTACAACAAGTACAAGTGCTAGGATAAAACAAAGAAGCACTCATTTTGAGTGCTTCTTTGTTTTATAAACTTGTAACTAAGAAAATTTTTTATTTTACAAGTCCAACTCACTTAGAAAGAACACCAATGTCCGTTGATGTTCTTAAAAGGAAACTATAAATTGAAATAAGTGAGTGAAACCAATTCCAATTCTATAATATATGCTCGACTAACATTTATAGTGTTAAAAATTAGATATTATAATAGATGGAAACTTAGTTCTTATTTTTTAAAAATAAAAAGAAAATTTCTCTTTACCATTAGATTTTAATTTATTTACCAAACAAACGATTACAAAATGACTTCTTTTGTTCTGAAGTTGCTATGTCCTTATTATAAAGACTTCTAGAATTATTACTCCCATATTTAAAAGGATACCTTGATTTTTCGAAAAAAGGAGATCTTTATGCAAAGTACTTGATCCATTCCCTAGGTTCTTAGATAGCTCAAATCATAATAAGTTTGAGCTATAATTTTGTCAGCCCTCTGTTCTAAGTGATTTTTCATTTTCTATATAGTGTTTTCGTTACAACCGATAAGCTACGTGAATGCTAATTTAAAATGAATATCATATATATATTAAATTTCAAACTTGCTCAAGAACTTAATGATATTAAAAATTAGATTATGAATATATGGATATATGAATATATGAACGTAGAATATCGGCTGTAATAATACATTGATATTGCTCACTCTTTTAAAAATACAATAATTAAAACCTATAATATGTATTTTTATCATTTTAGCCAAGAAGACTCCTTCCTCAAGGAGCGTGAAGGGGCACAGTCCAGTGAGTAGGTGGGAGATGAATTGGCTTCGCACAAGGGTTGGCAGGAAGCCATCTTAATTGTTCGACATACAGAAAGTGTTACTCTATTACCTACCGAATGTACGTTCGGTGTATAATAGTCATATACCGAAATGGAGGTGAATCAAATAATGATTAATAAAGCCTATAAGTTTCGTATCTATCCAAATCAGGCACAAGCAATTCTAATCAACAAAACGATTGGGTGTTCTCGCTTTGTATTCAATCATTTCCTATCCTTATGGGATCAAGCATACAAAGAGACAGGAAAAGGCTTGACCTATGGTACATGCTCTGCCAAACTACCTGCCATGAAGAAAGAGCTTGTTTGGCTAAAAG
>NZ_JAKUFY010000177.1:0-6490 GCF_022663675.1 Bacillus cereus group sp. BfR-BA-01355 | reverse complement strand
TTTCAATATTTTCAAACGGTATTTCACGTTTTTTCAATTTATAATACGTATTTTGCAATTGACTTTCTGTTTTCGGAAAAAGATTTAGTTCATTTTTACTTACGTATTTTGAAATATTTAAAATGTTTAAACCGTGACGTTGACAAAATTGATACACTTCATAAAGTAGCTCTAGTTCAGACTTCAGCCATGTAATTGCTGATTTTTCATATGCTCGCATCCCGCCATTTTTTTCTATATCTATTTGAAATAATACCATTCTATTATGTAAATCAACTAACTCTTCATACTTTACTTGGAATTCTTTTTCTATTTTTTTTAATTCCACCTCTAGTTGCATATCGTTCATTTTATTATTTGACATGTTTTGTAAAAGACCTAATACATTAATTGCTGTGTGGTGATACATAATCTGTGCCACTCCCCCTCATCCTTTCACAATTCTCATCTGACTCCCATGTCTTTTAAGAAAATAGCAATTTTTACATATCCATATTATAACAGTTCGAAATTATCTGTCAAATAATAAACATACAAAAATGTATAGAAAGTATAAAAATTTGGAAAATGTTTTTTATTAATATGTAAAATTGCATATTAATTACATTTAATTATATTATATGGTATTTTGAATATTTTTTCACCGAAAAAATTTGCGTTACCACGAAATATTACTAAAATAACCATCGAAAATACGTTTGCTTATATTTTCAAATTAAAAATCTCTAAATAAAGATTATTCACATATACAGCGTCAAACACCCAAGAAACCTTTCATTTTTTTGCCTGTTTAAAGTATAGAATACTAAAAAGGAACTAACCAATGCTTACACATGGCTAATTCCTTCCTCTGTCTAACAGAATAGAGTTATAAACCCAGTCTTCCAATCCTCAATCGAAGTCTCACTTCTTCTTACCTAAAACTACTTCATACCTCTGAACTCACATCGCATGAGACTCTATTAATCACTGAAAACTTCCTTACATAAGTAGTTCCTCTATTCCTACTAAATAGAAAAATGTTATACACCAGCTCTTCTACTTACCTATAACCACTCTATATTTCTGGTCTCAACATCGCATAGGGCTCTATTAAGCACTGACCGCTCAACACTTGGCTAGAGCTTCTATTCCGGCTAAAAAGAAGCTTTTAAAGCACTAACTTATCAACTAAACCAATTAGCTCTTGAATATCTGGCTTACTTACTTGAGCATTTGCTCCTACAGCTTCACCTTTATGGAATAATTCATTTGTAATTAATGAAGAGAAAATAATAACTGGTAAACGATTCATTACTTCACTATCCTTAACCACTTTCGTTAAATGATGTCCATCCATTTTTGGCATTTCAATATCCGTAATTAGCAAGTGAATATGTTCAAACATTTTTTCACCTTGCTCTTTCGCTAATTTTTCAATTTGTGCTAACGCTTCTGCACCATTGCTGAAGAAGTTCATTTTTGTATATCCAGCTGATGATAATGTTTCTTCTAATATTTGGCGAAGCATCGCTGAATCTTCTGCAATATAAATTACTTTTTCAGCTCGATCTGTTTTTTGTTCTAACCCTGCAATTGATTTATTGTCATAACCAGTGCCGCTAATTTCACATACAATTTTTTCATAATCTAATAGTAAGATGATTTTGCCATCTAGTTTTACAATACCAGATGTCGTTTCTTCTAGTCCCATAGATAATGAAGCTGGTTCATCAATTTGTTCCCACGAAATACGTTGAATACGATGCACTTCATCAACGCGGAAAATAACTTTCATTTGGTTTAATTCTGAGATGATAAATTTCGTTTGATCAAGTGGCTTTGTTGACTTTAAATTAAGAGCCATTGCTAAGTTAATAACAGGTAAAATTTCACCACGTACTTGAACAACACCTTCAACTGCATGATGAGATTCTGGCACAGTTGTAACAGGGAATGGATTAATGATTTCACGTACTTTCATTACATTAATACTAAATAGGTTTTCACCAACAGTGTACGTAACAATCTCTAATTCATTTGTTCCGCTTTCTAATAAAATACTTTGTGCTTGTGACATAAAGGTGTCGCTCCCCTTCCATTAATTCCGTATATCTAATTATTAAGCTTTATAAAAGCGAAAAAGTCAACTACCTATATAAAAAATATAGATAGTCGATCGATTCATTTTACAAAAAAACAATTAATCTTGTATAAACGAAGCAAGTGCCTCTAATAACACTTCTTGTGCTCCTACAACTTCCGTCGGCATTGCTTCCCATTTTTTCGAAAGCTCCGTCTCTACTCTTATTCTCAGCTCAGAATTCATTTCTGCTAGCACATATTCTTTCGTTGCTATATCAACATCAAGTAGCGCAAGTGCATATAATTCCGGGTCATTTATTTTTTCGAATAATCGTTTTAATACCACCGGTGCTATATGTTTTAATTTTTCAATATGAATTTCCTTATCAGAAAATAGTAACTCATATTGAATAAACGTAACATTTTCTTTAATCACTTTAAAATAACAATTATTTTTTTTATCATTCACAAAATAACCGTTTGGATCGGCAATAATACTCTCTACTTTACGGATTAAATCTGGCAAACTATTCGCCGCCATTACAGTCCGCTGCTCAACCTCACTCGGCGAAATGAATGTAACGCGATACTTATTTTGCGCCATCCTCCTCACCTCTCCTTTTATAGAAATTCAGTCTAATTGTATACTACAACTATCTTAAATCAACTTAAAACTATTTCATATTACCACTTCTTACACTACCACACTACTCTAGTAACTCTACATATCTCTGGTCTTACACATCGGTCGGGACTCTATTAGGCACTAACCGCTCCAAAACATCGCCAGGTCCTCTCTCAAAACCTAAAAAGTACTTCTAAGAACTTTTCAATAACTCTATGTTATTAAACCAAAACGCTATCTGCTGATCCGTAATATTTGGCAACATAACAAAAAACTCACGACACTTCATCTCATCCTTAAACAGTTGATACTTCCAAACGCTATCGCTACCAACACTTATGAAATAAAACTCATGGATACGGCCAATGATTGCTTGTTTTTCGCCAAATGAATACGGAGGCACTTGCTTAATTTCAAATTGATCTGGTAAATATACATGCTCTTCTCGTTCTATTTTTAATACTTGCTCGGCAAGTTCACGTTTATTTTCGAAAAAAGGCAATTGTAAAATTCGCTCTTGTCTTGTCATACGAATAAAAAACCCTTTCTACTCCATTACATTTTTTCCATGCGATATATTATCGAATTAAGTTTACAACTTCATTTAATACTTCATCTGAAACTTTAATTACTTTCGCATTTCCTTGGAATCCGCGTTGGTATAACATTAAGTCAACGAACTCTACAGATAAATCTACGTTTGCACCTTCTTGTGCACCACCGCGTACTTTACCTGCACCATTTTGACCAGATGCACCAAGTGCTAAAATACCTGTTGTATTCGTCGCTGTATAGTTACCATTACCTGTTTTCATTAGTCCGCCTTCGTTCGGGAACATCGCAACAGCTAATTGACCAGCTGATTTCATACTTCCATCAGAATATTTTACCATTACATATCCACCGTCAGCAATGAAGCAATCTTTAACCGTCGCTGCTGCTCTACCATCTACGTCTGTTACTGATAATGTTTTATCTGTTGGATGATTTGTTAAATGACTTAAGTCTAATTTTATAGAGCCGCCATCAAATGGAATATTGGCTCCTTGCTCTTTCGGATTTGGATTTCCAACAGCATCAAATGTCATATTACCACCTGCACCTTGAACATCCTTAAACTCTGTTTCTTTTTTCGAGTCATTACGCATTTGTACTTTATATGTATAATTATGTTCGCTCGTTTGTTTAAACTCTACACGCATTGTCCATGTATTCCCCGCATTATCATATACAGGTAAATCTTGTGTAATTTGTTTTTCACCCGTTGGAATATTACCTTTAATTGTCCCTTTCGATGTTCGAATACCACCAATTGCTGTTCCCATTGGAATTTGCAACGGTCCTGGAATTCCAGATAAATCAACTTCACCAGTTGCCTCATCTGCAGGGTATGCAAATACGTATTGACCTTCAGTATTCGTAATATAGTAATCTGAAGATATCCCAAACGTACCTTTACGAGTAAATTCCATATTTCCGCCCTTTGAATCACCTACAACGAAGAAACCATTACCTTCCATTGCCGCTTGTGTTTTGCCACCTGTTAACGTAATTGTACCATCACTATAATCCGTAACTGTACCACTCATTTTCACACCATTACCAATACTTTTCGGATTTGTTCCTGCGTATTTACCGTCACCTTTTGCACCAATCGAATTGTTATATAGTAAATCATCAAACATTGCTTTTTGTTTTTTATAACCTACTGTTTGTGCATTGGCAATATTATTTGAAGTTACACTTAATGCATTTTGTGTTGCATTCATCCCTGTAATACTTGTATATAACGCTTTAATCATAACGTATGGACACTCCTTATGAATTTGTAGTTTTTACTTCTTCAGTTACTTTTTGATCGTCTTTCTTTGCGTCTTCTGGGTTCGTTTCCCCAATTGGTTTATCAGACACTCTCTCAACGAAACGAAGAGATACAACCTTATTATTAATAACGAGCTGTACATCGTTATTTTCCGCAAGGCGAACCGTTTCTACTTGACCGGTTACTTTGTTTCCGTCACCGTCAACACCTCTTACGTATTTACCTAAAAACTTCATTCCACCATCAAGTGCTGTTGAATACATCGTTGATTGCAGCTTATCTACTGCTTTCGTCATATTCTGTACTTGTTCCATAAGAGATAACTGTGCTGTCTGATTCATCATTTGATTCATATCCATCGCATTAAATGGATCTTGATGTTGGAAACTTGATAAAAACAATTTTAGGAAATCATCTTTCCCCATTACCCCAGGAGTCTTTTGCGCTCCTGCAGAAACTCCATTACTTTGTTGCACTGGCGATTGTACACCATTAACAGGTACATTACTTTTTTGCGCTCCTGTTTGTAACGGAATATGATTTGTACTCGTTGTATTTAATCCAACTGTTGGCACGCTTTATTCCTCCAATAATCCCGCAAATTCTGTTGATTGTTGTTTTTCATGATTTGTATTTGCTAATTTCTGTTTTTGCCTTTGCTCTTGTTCTCGCTGTTCTTTACGATTTTCATCTTTATCTGAATAGCTAATTTGAATATTGATTTCTTTTTCTTTTAACTTTAATTTCAATTCATCAAAAATGATTTCAACACGTTTTTTCGCATCGTGTTTTTCCATTTCTACGTGAACGTCAATTTGATCTCCGTGTTTTTTCATAAATACTGTTAATGTACCAAGTTTTTCTGGATTTAACTGGAATAAAACACGTTCTTGTTTCACTACAAATTTTTGCAGCGCTTCTACTTGCGCTTCCATTTTCTTTCCTAAGTCAGGTAATGACACTTTCTCAGCACCACTATTTGATTTCCCTACTTGTTCGGTACTCGTCGTTTTATTTAATAACTCTGCACCTGTAGAGCTCGAATCATTTAATGCATCAACCTCTGGCAACTCTACCTTTGCATCATCGCTCTCAAGTTTCGGAAGATCTACGTCTTTAAACTCTTCTTGTTTCTTTGCAATATTACAAGTTTCTGTTTCTACAACCTTCAATGCTTGCATCATTTGCTCCGGCATCTTCATTTTGTCTAATACCATTTGCATTGTGTCTTCTAAACATATAGCATTTTTGATATTCATATTTGAAAGAAGTTCTTGTAATTGTTGTAATTCAGCTGCAGGTAATTCATTAAGTTTAATATTGCCGTATTCTTTATATAGCTCTTGTATTTTTTGTATGTATTGATATAACAATTCCGGCTGCACATGTAATTGCTCAATTGCAACCATTTGCTCAGATACAGCTAATAACAACTGTTCTGTCTCTTTTTTTTCTTCTTTCTTTACAATTGGTTCTTCTTTCGTTACCGATGGTTTAGAAAGGTTATATTCTTTTTTCTCTTCTTTTGGTGCTTCTTCTCGTTTCGTTTTCTCCGTTTTCGGCTGCTTTTTATTTTCGATTCTCATCGTACGATCGAATGAAGAATCTTCATTTTTTGATTGTATTTCTAGCCCTTTTTCTTTTTGCGGAGGTAAACTTTGTTGCACCGGTAATACAGACTGTATCACTACATTCACCTCATCCATTCATACACATTTTCAAATCCAGAAGCATTTTTTCTTCCAGCTTTTCTTGTGCTTTCGCAAGCTTTTTGCAATCTTCTTGATACATCTCATCAATGACACGTTCTTTTTCTTTTACTTGCTCTAAAAGGCTTTCATTTTTTTGAATAAAACCTTCTGTTTTTTTAATTTTTCGATTCCATTCTTCTATTCTTTCAGGTGAAAACGTATGTGAAGAAAGCATGCCAGCCATAATACGTTGCCCAGTTTGTACGACTTTACTACGCGATTTCACAA
>NZ_JAKUFY010000176.1:0-6568 GCF_022663675.1 Bacillus cereus group sp. BfR-BA-01355 | reverse complement strand
GATGAAGAAGACGAAGATGAAGAAGATGAAGAAGACGAAGATGACGAAGAAGACGAAGATGAAGAAGACGAAGATGAAGAAGATGAAGAAGACGAAGATGAAGAAGACGAAGATGAAGAAGACGAAGATGATGAAGATGAAGAAGATGAAGAAGACGAAGATGAAGAAGACGAAGATGATGAAGAAGACGAAGATGATGAAGAAGACGACGACGATGGTGAAGAAGAAGACGCGTAAAATAATTAGCACTAAAATACGCTTGGTTCTCCAAGCGTTTTTTGTTCTTTAACATATACATAATAGGCAGCCTTTATATAACTTTTATATCAAATACACGTATTTTTTTTCAATAGAAGGTTCTCTCCTCACAAATATAAAGGTGTGAAGTACCAAATTTAGAATGTGGTTGAATATCGGCAGGCATTAGTCTATCTTATTTTGTACAATAGAGGAACCATAAATAAAGACGAGGTGCAATCCATATTAATCAATAGCATTTGGAGCTTTCGCATTTATAAGAATCGAAAAAAGTCTGAATTGCGAGAACCATCACTTATAGCCGTTTTGTATTTAATCGTTTCCTCGCTATGCGGAATCATATTTATAAAGAAATGGAGAAAGCATTAACGTACCATTCTTACTCTGCTGAGTTTCCTCAGTAAAAAGCAAAATAGTACGGGAAGAAAATTGTAGTTGTATCAATAATGTTTATTTCTAGTTAGTGATGTTCGAATTGTTTTAATCAAAATAAAAAAGTTAAGAATCCAAATCTTCTTGAGTAGGATCGCTCTTCTTTTAGCACACATATTACGATTGAGATGTTAATGTAGGACAGAATCTTAGCAAAAAAGGGGCTCCACCTCTTACCCCTAGGAACTACAGGAATAGCTTAATTAGTTAGAAATCGTTAAGTTTCTGTATTTAGGAATCCCTCAATTCAAATAACCCATCAGATCGTTAAATGCTTAGCAGTTCAAACAATTAGAATTTTAAGAGGGCGTATTAGATTTCTAGCAGGTTGATTAGTAGATTCTGCTACTTTTTTATATACCCCATCTAGTTTTTTTGCTGTATGCTTAAATGTAAAGTTTTCCTCTACAATTTTTCTTCCGTTTTCAGCAATCCATTGTGCAAATTCTCGTTGAGATAACAAAGCCTGGACAAGTCTGGCAAACTCCATTGGATTATCATATTGTTCTACTAGGCAGCCGTTATATTCATCTGTTATAACTTCTGCATTTCCCCCACGGTTTGTTGTAATAATTGGGATTCCAGCAGCCATTGCTTCATAATGAACACGTGCCAATGGTTCGTTCCATTGTGAGCTACATATAAATATATCCCCCATTAGAAATATATTATGAATTTGATCTGCAGGAATAAATTTGGTGAAAATTACGTGTTCTTTAATTGGCCTAGCCATTCTATATAGCTTTTTAACATATTTATTTAATCGGTTATCACTAAACCATTTACCACCAACAATTACAAGTACCGTATCTTTATGTGTTTGAATAATCTTCTTCATAGATTGAATGAGCAAGTCTGGACCTTTATTTTTGCATAATCGGCCAACAAATAGAATGACTTTTTTATCTTGAATACCGTATTTTGTACGAAATGCATTTCTTATCTTCTGTCCTGTTGGTGTCCAGATGGAGGGAGATTGTTTTAAATTAACACCAGAGTAAACAATGGAAATCTTTTCTTCAGCTTGTGGAAATCTCTCAATCACAGTTTGTTTAATATAGTTACTAACAGTCACAATGGCGGTAACCATTTCAATAATAAGATTGCCTTCACAAATAGATAGTTTATGTTCAGCGAACATATCGTTATGAAGACCTAATACAAATTTACTGTGTGGAGAAGCTTGTTTATATAGAGGTATATTTTTAGGACGATTAAAGACATGTATAATATCAAAGGTATTGGTTTGGAGTGTTCTTATAACGTGCTGTTCATAATCTTTTTGGGGCAAATACACGTAATTGATATTATCTTGTGTTTTTTGATTTGGAAGATTTGGATCTGAAATGGAGAAAATAGTAAGTTCATAATCTTGACTTATATAGGGGGACACCCCATCAATCATCATTTGAATTGCTCCACCTTTAATCGCTGGAGAAGGTAATTTTTCTGTACATATATATGCAATTTTCATAAACTAATCCCCTTTGTATAGTTGTTTTATATAATGGTATTCTGCTTCCAGTCCGTCAGATAGAGAAACTGTTGGTGAATATTGCAGTAATGTACTGGCCTTAGATATATCTGCCCATGTTTGCTTCGGTTCTCCAGGAACTGATTTTAGAAAGTTTTTGATTGCTGATTTCCCTGATATTTTTTCTAACATAGAAATGATGTCTAAAATGGATGCTTGTTCTTTTCCACCGATATTGATAACTTCACCTATTATATTTTTTTTTGTCTCTAAAGCGGCCACTGTTCCTCGTATACAGTCATCAATATAGGTAAAATCACGTGTTTGTGTTCCATCACCAAATATTGTGAGAGGTTTATCTTCTAGCAGTTGTTTAATTAATCTATGAAATGCCATATCAGGACGCTGCCTTGGCCCATACACTGTGAAATATCTTAAAATAACAATTGGTATGTGAAAATTTTTGTGATAAACATGACATAAGTGCTCACCACTTAATTTGGTAACCCCGTATGGAGATAGAGGGCTAGGTAATAGATTTTCAGAAACTGCGCCAGATTTTTCACCATAAACAGAAGAGGTGGATATGTGAATAAATTTATCTAATTTTATGTGTTTACATGCTTCAAGTAGCTGCTGTGTAACCATTATGTTATTTGTAACATAATGCTGAAAATCTTTTCCCCAACTTGATCTCACACCAGGAATAGCAGCTAAATGATAAACAACATCTATATCTTGTAATAGTTTTGATAAATCTGTATTTAGAATGTCTTCTCGTATGAATTGAAAACGTGAATTTAATTCGAGAGATTGTATATTACCTGTCTTTAAAATAGCTGGAGTAGGACCGATGAAATGATCAATTCCAACTACATGATATGCACTATTTTTAAGTAACGCTTGACACAAATGTGAGCCAATGAAACCAGCGGCTCCTGTTACAAGTATTTTCATGACCGACCCACTCCAATATATTGTAATCCGTATTTTTTAATTTCATCTTTTTCAATGCAATTGCGTCCATCAACGATTGTGCATCCCTTCATAACTTGTTTGACTCGTTTCCAATTAAGTGTTTTAAATTCATTCCAGTCCGTGGCGATAATAATACAATCAGAATTTGTAATTGAAGATTCTAGGTTATCATGCTGGGTAACTTGTCTTTTTAAATGTGAAGGAAGAAAAGCTTTGGGGTCATAGGCATGTAGATCATAGCCATGAGGGATTAACTTTTCAAGAAGTATTACGGCAAGGGAGCTACGAATATCATCAGTATTTGGCTTAAAGGCAATTCCTAAAACCGTTATTTTTTTTGAAGAGGGTTCTTTTATAGCTTTTTTAATTTTTTCAATATAAAGATCTATCTGTGTGGAGTTAATGGATTGTACAGCTTGTAAAATAGGAACTGCTACGTGCCTATCAGTTGCTGTATAAATGAGTGAATGTAAGTCTTTTGGGAAGCATGATCCGCCATACCCCATCCCTGCCTGAAGAAAATGAGGGTTAATTCGAAAGTCATAGCCAATTCCTTTTGCCACTTCAACAATATCAATGTTATATGCATCACAAATTCGAGAAATTTCATTTATAAAAGATATTTTGGTAGCCAAAAATACATTAGATGTATATTTAATCATCTCTGCTTCATTTAAACCTGTACAAAGGAAAGGAGCACTAATCCCTTTATATATATCCTGCATAATCTTTAACGACGTTGTGTCAGCTTTTTGGATACCTATAATAGTTCTATCTGGATTGAGCATATCGTGAACAGCAGAGCCTTCACGAAGAAATTCAGGATTGGAGACAATATTGAATAAGGACGATGAAACCCCACGTTTAATAAGTATTTCATATAATTGTTGATTTGTACCTGGTGGAACTGTACTTTTCGTAATAATAGTTTTATACGATGTTATAGTTGGAACTAGTAGGTCAATGACGGAGTATATATATTTTAAATCCGCCTTTCCACTTGTTGTAGAAGGGGTTCCTACAGCGATAAAAATAACGGGTGATTGTCGAATAGCATTATCGATATCACAACTGAATTGCAATCGGTTTCTATTTTTGTGAATAAGCTCCTTTAAATCTGGTTCATAAATGGGGCATTCTCCTTTTTGGAGAGAATTAATTTTTTCTTGATCCTTATCTACACATATAACATCATGACCTAAATCTGCTAATACTGCTGCTGATGTGATTCCTACATAACCAGATCCTATAATACATATATCCATACAATAATCACCTCTCTGAACTTAGTACTATAGTACTAGTTGTTACAGTATATTGATGGACAAGTTGGATTGGTGACAACTGAAAGGGCCTATTCATATAAGAGATGAAAGTAATTAGAAGGTAAAAGCCTCTTTTGGAATCGTCATGCGCAGGTAAGGAGGTTATTGAATATTAATATTGTAAACACTCGAGGGAGCGAGAGATTAGTGATTAAAAAAGCAATTATTCCAGCCGCTGGTTACGGCACAAGAAGCCTTCCAATTACAAAGGTAATTCCAAAAGAAATGTTTCCAATAGGTAATAAACCAGCGATTCATTATATTGTGGAAGAGGCTGTAAAATCAGGTATTGAGCAAATATTAATTGTACTTTCTAGCAGAAAGGATTTAATAGTTGATTACTTTGATTATTCATTAGAATTGGAGGCTTTTTTAGAAAAAGAAAAAAAAGCCCACCTGTTAAAAGAGCTTGCTATTCCTAATGTTCAAATCCATTATATAAGGCAGCCATACGCGAGGGGACTTGGTGAGGCGATAAGATTAGGTGAAACATTTATTGGTAATGAACCTTTTGCTGTACTCTTACCAGATGATATTGTAGTTTCGGATAAAGAAACTGCTTTAAATCAATTAATTAGTATTTATAAAGAGACAAAAAATAGTGTGATAGGCATTCATACGGTACCAGATGAGTGCATAGAGAAGTATGGTATTATTGAAGGGAAGGTTGTAAAGGGGAATTACATGGATATTACGAACATTATAGAAAAACCAAAAGTAAATCCTCCATCTAATCTTGCAGTAATCGGTAGATATGTTTTCACGCCTGATATTTTTCCTTTATTAAAAAAACTTCAACCTGGTGTTGGGGGAGAATATCAATTAACTGATGCGATTCATTCTTTAATTATGACTAAAAAAGTATATGGAAAAATGATTGATGGGCACCGATTTGACATTGGACAAGAAAATGAATATATGCAGCTTCTTAATCTTATATATGGACAAAATAAAACAGGTAAAAAATCTTTTTGAAAACGGATTCGACAAACGTACACTTGAGGCCAACAAGCAATTCTTGAAGAGTTGATGAAACATATATAAAAGTTAAGGTTAAATAAATATATTTATATCGTACCTTTGAATCAGAAGAGAATACAATGGATTTTCATTTGAAAAAGAAAAGAAATCAGCTGGCTGCAAAGTGCTTTTTCAAAAAGCCTTGCGATCTTTTCATATTTCAAGGCTCCGTGTTATCGTAGGAGTATAAAAAATTTACTTAATTGATTGTAATTGTACAAATAAAAAAGATTCCCGTAGGCATCTCAATTAGACAAGTAAATACTAAATAACATTACGGAACAGATCATTGTTTTATAAAGAAATGGTGTCTTATTAAAAATATTGCTAACCAAATATATATTCATACCCATAATCTATAGAAAACGTCATTATATGTATTTCCTTTCGACAAAAAATGGATTGTGAACTCTCAGTCATCCAAGAGTCTGCTTCGTTAATACGTTAGAATTAAAGCTCTCAATTTTAGTCAAGAGAGTGTCTATCTGGATTGTTTCTTATTTTTAAAAAGATTCAGGTGCTTTTCTAAAAAAGTTTGTGATGCAGAGTCTTAATCTTCATAAAAAAGCATCTCCACGCAATGGATACCTTCAACTACCCCCTCATCTTGATTAAACTAATTTACTGCTCCACCAAATAAAACTATTATGTATTTTTTCACATTCTATTGCAACAAGCATATATTATATAGGAGATATTCCTTTCTTTCGAAACTCAAAAGGCCCTTTTGGGGGCTTTTTTATTTTATGAATTTTTAATAAAGTATATAACTTAATTTTTAGTTAAATATTCTCAAAATAATTATTTGATTAATTGACGTTTACTTGTCTATTTAAACTAAATATAACAAATTTGGTTTCATGACGTGGAAATTTCATTTAAAAAATGAAATTAAGTATATGCATTCAACAATTTATCTTTTGCTTGTTATATATATTAATTGTTTTACGTATTTTATATGTTTATATGTTTTAAGAGCATGAAATGTCTTGATATATAAGGGGGTATGACTCCTAATGATAACAAAAGTGGTTTTAAAGGTAACAAATTTGGTTTTAACTATAACAAAAATGGTTTTAAA
>NZ_JAKUFY010000175.1:0-6589 GCF_022663675.1 Bacillus cereus group sp. BfR-BA-01355 | reverse complement strand
ATTTAATAATTCAGAATTTTGTAGAAAAATATCAGTCGTATTATTTATAATAAAAGTAAAAAGATGATGAGATGGTGAAATGATGCAAAGGAAAAAATGTTGGCGTGAATTTTTTGGAACGATTGCAATTGCATGTTTATTGGTGTTTTTGGCGAAAATTTTTGTGTTTTTCCCTACGACTGTAAAAGGAGCATCCATGAGGCCGACGTTGCAAGATGGAGATAAGGTGATTGTTAATAAGTTAGCAAAACAATTTGAAAGCTATGGGAGAGAAGACATTATTGTTGTGAAAACAGATAATTTTTATGTCAAAAGAGTGATTGGATTGCCAGGAGATATTATTGAGATGAGAAATGATCAATTATATGTAAATTCTGAAGTGAAAGATGAAGAGTATTTGGATAGTAATAAAAAACAAGCAGAAAAAAAACTTATGAATTTAACAGAGGACTTTGGACCGATTACAATTCCTAAAAATAAGATTTTTGTTATGGGAGATAATCGCCTAATAAGTAAAGATAGTAGAAATGGTTTAGGTTTTATTGATAGAGAAGATGTGTTAGGAAAGTTAGCAGGCATTTATTATCCGTTTGAACATATGAAGATAATAAAGTAAAAAAACCAAGCAAATTTTAGTTTGCTTGGTTTTTCTGTTAAACAGTAGGAGATTCGTTAGATACAAAGATATCTTCATGTTTCTTTGTAGTACTTAAAACGAATTTATGTTGTAGCAATTGTAGTTTAAATAACGCTAAAGGATCATGATATGTTTCTGGATTGCTTCTTAGCGTTGCTAATGTTTGTTCATCTTCCTGTATCTCAAGTTGAGCTGCATCCACATTTTGTTTCAATATGCTAAGTGGATCTTTAAAGAACATCATGATATCGCGTTCTAATGCCCCTTCAAATACTTCAAATTGTAGGAAGAATTGTTTTGAAATTGTGTGAGCAATTTCTGTATAGTCTTCTGTTTCAATATATTGTTTATATTTGTTGGCGAGCATAGATTGGTTTTTTTGCATATTACCAAATAATTTTCCGGCACTTTTTAAGAAAAACTGTGTCGGTGTAAAGCGTAATAAAATATTGATGTTTGTTACTGTAATTCGATTTGTCATTCGTACAACATCTCGATTCCAATCATCTAATAATTTGAAATCGCAAGGAAGTTTCATACGTTCTTCTTTATATAATTTATTAAATGTTTCACTCATTTCATCTAAATAAGCTTGAGCTTGAATAAATTCATTATGTGCTGTTTCAATCCATTCTTGAATAGACCCAGTAAATTTAGGAAGAAGTACCTGTTGTACATGCTTTTGAACTCGTTCATTCATTGCAGCATTTAATTCTTCATGAACTAGTTTGAAATCACTATCTTCTTGAACAAGATCAGAGCAGCTCTGTAATAATTCAGGAATTTGAGAATGTATATCTCGTGTAATTTCTTCTTTCGTTAAAAGATAGGATTCGGTAATAGAGCGAATTTTATCTTTTTCAAGAGCAGTAAGGTTATTAATAAATCCAGTAAGTTTCACTGAGATGTGTTTATTCCAGCGTACGGATTTTACTAATGTATTTTCTAATTCCACACGTTCGTTTATGAGATAAGCAATCGTCTTTTGCGTAAACCATATTAGCTTTTCTATACGTTCTTTTTCTATATCGCGTTTTGCAAGATTAGAGAGAATAGATTCTGTTACATCTCCAAGTTGCTGGCTACTCTCTTGCGAAGGAGAGTATGGGAAGAATTGTGCATCTGGAAAATGCACTTTAAGTTTACTAATTAGTTTTTCATTAGTAGTCGTATTATTTGTGTGTAATACGAAGTGAATTTGTAAGTTTGATACTTGTTCACGTAAATAAATTAACGTATCAATTTCTTCACTATGCAATGGTGAAGAAGAATTTAATACGTAAACAAGACTATCTGCTGCTTGTAAGTATTCAAAGTATGCATTGTTTTTATCCAATTGTCCTTGAATGGATGGTGTAATAAGAAATGTAAACTTATTTTTTCTTAAAAACCTACTTGGTAGCTTAATTTCTATACATCTTTTCTCAAGTTCCGACTGAGCAGATGTAGCCGTTATTTGATGGAATTCATTAAGGTTAGGGATACTTCGTATATCTAACGCGGTAAATTCTGTTATTTCAGTTTGACTAGCGTCTTTAAATAGAATAGGAGTTGTTAAAGTTTCATTTAAGATGTTCTCTCCTAATATTGAATTAACAAATGATGTTTTATCATGGTCACTAGTTCCAGCTATTAGTAGTGGCGTGACATTTAAATCGCATAGTTCATGGACGAGTAGCGTAAATTGATGACTTAAATCTACATCATTTTTCTCAGCCCACACAGCGATTGTTTCGAATAAATGAGAAACTGTTTCCATATTTACATCTGCTTCAGCAGATGTATTAGAAAGTAAGGATCCAGCACTTTTTACGAGTAATGATTCTAAAGTTGTAGGTGAGACTTCATTCCATGCTAACACTGCTGCAGAGACAACTAGAGAATCTTTTGCTTTCGTTAAACTGAACCAATTTGTTAATAAATTTGGTACAAGTCCGTTTAATTCATGCATAAAATGATTTCCGGTAATTAATGCAAAGTATGTTTCTTGATAGCGAGTAGAAATTTCATTCCAATCGTCATTATTGTCTGTTTCAATATGCAAGAATAAATGATTAATACTTTGAATCCAAGGAAGGTATAAGGATTCATGTTGATAGCTATTCCAAAGAGCAATAACAAGTTCTTTAAATTGAGCTTGATCAACAGCATATAGAGCTTTTAAAGACTCATAGAAATATTCAGGCTTAATATTTTTTGTAAATCCTTTATTTATGTAATTTATTAACGTATCAAACCAGTGTAAAGATTGTGTTCGAATACCTTCTTGAACAGCTAGTTCGATAGCGTTGTTCCAATCTTCTTGTTTTTCATAGAAAGAACGTGCAATTGCAGTAATATTTGGGTAATCCGGTTGGAATGCAACAGCTTCACTAATCGTCTTAAAAGCAAGTCCTAAACGATCTTGTTCGATATAAAGAGAAAGAAGTTGTAAGGAAACCTCCATCGTAAGAGTTGTATCTTCTGTTTGAATGGATTGATAAATTTCTTCTGCCTTTGGTAAAAATCCTAGTTCAAAATAAGCATCTGCAATATTTTTTGTTGCCCAAAGTGCAAGAGCATTATTTACTTTTTCCCATTTAAATATAGCTGCTTCAAAATCTTTATTTTGATAATAAAATTCACCTTGAGCAAATCGAATATTAGAAATGTTGGAGAATTCATTTTTAGATTCATTTATATATGCTTCACCGAGTACTTCCGATGCAGGAGTAGAAGTTTCTTCTGTTAAAAATGTTTTATAGTAAACTTTTTGAATAAATTGATTTTCAATGGTCATGTTCGTTCCCCCCTGTATAATTTAGAAAAATGATGTTGTATGTAAAAGGGTTCATGTTCTTTTAATAGGTAGAAGTTGCATTATATAGACCAAACTATGTTTTTGCTAGATATATCATTTTTCTTGAGAGTTAAACCGTTGCGAAAAGTAACTTTCCTTTATTGTAACAAAAAAACACGCATATGAATTTTTATTTTTTATCGGGTCATTTGCGGGCAGTAAGAATCTACTCTCAAAATTGGTGAATGTAAGTGAGTTATGTGGGAGTCGGGATGTCTGTAGAAGCAAGATTGGCGTAGATTAATAATTAGTAGAGGATGAAGAAAAGCCCCACTGATTAAAGTTTCACTTTATCTCTGTTAAAGGAAAGAATAGAAGTAGAGTTCATTATAAAAACAATGTATAGTGAATATGTATACCATGTTTGCCTTAAAGATAGAAAGGGTACAATGTGGAATAACGATCGTGCATAGGATGTGTCTTCCGAATGGAACAACATATTGGCGAGTTAATCGCGCATTATGGCTATTTTGGAATTGTTATAGCTTTGGCTGGTGGGATTGTCGGATTACCGATACCAGACGAGTTTTTATTGACCTTTATTGGTTATAATGTTTCAAAAGGAGTTATGTCAGGAACTGCTGCTTTTTTAAGTGGGATGGCTGGTGCGATGTTAGGGATTACGTTAAGCTACATATTAGGTTTAAAACTTGGGCTCCCTGTTTTAAAGAAATATGGGCCGAAAATTAGAATTAAAGAACATCACATTGAAAAAACACATATTTTATTTGAAAAATATGGGCCATTTCTTTTAATGATTGGTTATTTTATACCGGGAGTACGTCATTTAACGGCATATTTTGCTGGGGTATCAAATTTGACACTTTGGCGTTTTTGTTTGTACGCTTACGGTGGTGCGCTCATTTGGATAAGTGTTTTTATTGGGCTTGGCTGGAAGTTAGGCGAGAAGTGGCGCTTCGTTGAGTATAGTTTACATCATTATGGAATATGGATTTTATTAATTTCAGCAGTTGTTACATGTGTTGTATGGTTTTACATAAAGAAAAAGAAAAACCGCTAATAGCGGTTTTTTTAGCTGAAAGCAATAAATAATACACCAGCTGTAATAAAGACTACACCAACACCGGTCATAAAGTTTAACTTTTCACCGAGGATAATCATAGCGAGAATGATAGAAAATACGACGCTTAATTTATCGACAGGAGCTACTTGTGAAACCTTTCCTGTTTTGAGGGCAAGAAAATAAAATAGCCATGAAGAAGCACCTGCAATCCCACTTAATGTGATAAATAGCAGTGCTTTTTTATTTAGCAGTACGTCGCCGATATTTTGAAATTTACCTTGTATGATAATAACGCCTATCATAAATAATGCCATAATAATAGATCGAATTGTTGTTGCAACGTTTGCATCGATTCCGTCTAAACCAAACTTTCCAAAAATCGATACAAGGGCAGCAGTAATTGCTGATAATAGTGCAAATAAGAGCCACGAACTCATAGTAAAATCCCTCCAATCTTACAGTATTATACATGAAAATGATTCTCATGTATAAAGTTGAAGTAATTAAGGTTTATAGGAAGCATGACTCCAACTTAACTTCTTGCTCCACTTGAATTTTAAGGTGGGATACTGCCCGCAAATAGTGGGCTAAATAACGAAATAATCCCCACCTTATATTTTTAATAAGGTGGGGATTATTATGCTACTCTGCAATTTCCTCATATAAAAAGTACGTTACATTATAAATATGCTCTACTTCATCGTCTGTCATAAACAGTAATTCGTCACGCTCAATCCCTTTCTTCTTTTCAATAAACTCAATCATATTTTTGCGTTCTTCTCTCTTCATCAATTTTATTTCTCCTCTCAATCTGTTTTAATACAGTTTATTTAAGTTACTGCTATTATATAACAGAATCTTTAGGAAGTTCCACCTATTTTATTGTTTTTTTCAAAAGAACTTTTCGACAAAACAAGCCCACCTAAAGGGGGCTTGTTTTATTTTATAGTCGTAAAAACTCAGGCTCCGTCGTACCGGCACCATCGATGTAATAAATTGTGTCGGGATTGATTTTTATCAATACGTAATTAGGGTCTTCAGGACCGAGTAACCAACGTTTTAAGCTATTATTCCAAAACTTGTTTTTTAATGTTGAGTCTTCCTCGATTGAAGCTAATCCTTCAACTTCAATATAATCTTCATCTAATTTTTTTCCTTCTCGTCCGAGTAGTACATGGACATTAGGATTTTGTTCAATATCTGTTATCTTTTTTGATTGTCGATCTGTTGCAACATATAGTACAAAATCTTCATGGAAAAACATCATAAAGGCACTATGCGGTTTCTCGTTACGTACTGTGGATAATACACCGGTACGTTGTCCTTGGATAATAGTTGCAATTTTCTCTTTTAAGTGCATATTCTTTACCTCTTTTCCTAATTTATATTTTCTCTGTTTAAACAAGATAATTTAAATATCTTTCATACTGTTTTCTTCAAGTCGATTTTTTAAACGTAATTGTGATGAAATCGGACAAGTTAGGAGAAGAATAATAATAATATTGAGGAGAAATACATACGATGGAAGGGTGAAAAGCATGTTTAATAAAATATTTCTTATAGTAGCACTTATAGGTGTACCACTATCTGTACTTGGAAAAACACTTCATTGGCCAGAAACAATTATGTTCGCTGTGTATTGTATTACGATTATCGCGTTAGCTGGTTTTATGGGGAGAGCAACAGAGAGTTTAGCAATTGTATCTGGTCCTAGAATAGGCGGATTATTAAATGCTACTTTCGGTAATGCTGTTGAACTTATCATTTCAATTTTTGCACTTCAAGCAGGGTTAATTGAAGTGGTGTTAGCTTCTTTAACGGGTTCTGTACTTGGAAATTTATTATTAGTAGGAGGACTATCCTTCTTTGTAGGTGGACTTAAATATAAAAGGCAAAGCTTTAACGTTTACGATGCAAGGCATAATTCAGCTTTATTAATATTTGCTGTTGTCGTGGCCTTTGTTATTCCAGAGATTTTTTCAATGAAGATGGACGCTGGCAAGACGTATCAATTAAGTATAGGTGTTTCTATTATTATGATTATCATGTACATTGCTGCATTACTATTTAAGTTAGTTACGCACCGTGG
>NZ_JAKUFY010000174.1:0-6842 GCF_022663675.1 Bacillus cereus group sp. BfR-BA-01355 | reverse complement strand
CAATTGCAAGAGCACTTGTGAGAAAACCACCGATTCTAATATTAGATGATTCTACATCAGCAGTTGATGCGAAATCAGAGGCTACTATTCAAACAGCTTTAAAAACAAAATATAAAGGCACAACGACTTTATTAATTGCGTCCAAAATTTCTTCCATAATGGATGCGGATAAAATACTTGTATTAGATAATGGTGAATTAGTTGGTAATGGTACACATGAACAATTGTTAGAACAAAGTGAGGTTTATCAGGAAATTTATCTTTCCCAAGGTGGTAATTTGTATAAAGAAGGTGGGGAAGAACATGCGTAATTTTCAAGGACAATTTGCTAATAAAGGTAGAAGAAACACGCCAAAGATGCGAAAAGCTAAAAATGCTCAAGGAACTGTAATGCGGATATGGAATTATATGGGCTATCAAAAAGCTGCTCTTATGTTTGTTATATTTCTAGTAGTTGTTACTACATTACTTGGATTATTAGGTCCATATTTTATGGGAGTCATTATAGATCAATATATTGTACCGAAAGATTTAAGTGGTACAGCAAGAATGTGTATGTTACTTATCGCGATTTATGGTGTAACGGTACTTTTAACATGGTTACAAACGTTTGTCATGATTAACGTTGCATTAAAAACAATTCAAAAAATACGACAAGATATTTTTGAGAAAATCCAAACGCTTTCTTTACGGTTCTTTGATGTACGTTCTCAAGGTGATTTAATGAGCCGTGTGACAAATGATATAGATAATTTGAACCAAGCTTTGACACAAAGTGTTGTACAAATTATTTCATCAGCGTTAACTTTTATAGGTGTAACGATTGCGATGTTCGCCTTAAATTGGATTTTAGCAATTGTAACTTTAATTACAGTACCTATTATGTTTTACGTTACAAAAAAACTAGTTGCATATAGTGGTAAAAACTTTGCGAAGCGTCAAAAAGATTTAGGTGAATTAAATGGATTTATTGAGGAAGCAATTACAGGTGCGGATGTTACAACGTTGTACGGAAAAGAAAAAGAAACTGTACAAAATTTCAATAAAATTAATGAACAGCTAAGAGTTTCAGCTACGAAGGCTGATACATTTTCAGCTTTTATTTTTCCAAGTATGAACTTTATTAATAACTTAGGTATGGGGCTTGTCATTGGGACTGGATCAGTTATGGTCTTAAACGGAATGACAACAGTAGGTGTTATTGCGGCTTTTATTAATTATTCTCGTCAATTCTCAAGACCGTTAAGTCAATTTGCGACTTTAATGAATACAATTCAAGCAGCAGTTGCTGGTGGAGAACGTGTTTTTGAGATTATGGATGAGGTACCAGAAATTCAAAATAAAAAAGACGCATTTGTTGTACAAAATTTACAAGGGCATGTTGTACTTGAGAATGTTTCATTTGGCTACGCAGAAAATAAAACGATTTTAAAAGAAGTAAGTCTTAAAGCGCAGCCAGGAGAGACAATTGCTTTAGTTGGTCCGACTGGATCAGGGAAAACAACAATCATTAATTTGTTAACTCGTTTTTACGATATACAGCAAGGACAAATTCATATTGATGGAAAAGATATAAAAGATTATGATATTAATTCTTTACGAAGTAAAATAGGAGTAGTTTTACAGGATACGTATTTATTTGCAGGCTCGATTATGGATAATATCCGTTATGGACGCTTAGATGCTAGTGATGAAGAAGTCATCACTGCAGCTAAGGCAGCATCTGCACATTCTTTTATTAAGCATTTGCCAAATCAATATGAAACAGAAATTGCTTCAGAAGGATCGAATTTAAGTCAAGGACAAAAACAACTTCTTGCGATTGCACGAGCAATTTTAGCAGATGCAGATATATTAATTCTCGACGAAGCGACATCTAATATTGACACAAGAACAGAATTACAAATACAAGCAGGACTAAATAATTTAATGAGAGGTCGCACAAGTTTTGTGATCGCTCATCGACTTAAAACAATTGAAAAGGCAGATCAAATCCTTGTTATAAAAGATGGAAATATTTTAGAAAGAGGGAATCATGAATCTCTCATGGAAGATAAAGGATTCTATTTTGATTTGTATACGAGTCAGTTTAAAATATAGTAAAAGCATTGATATGTTGCGGTTTCTCTTGAGAGGAGAAACCGCATTTTTTTATATTTGAAAATATTATTATTCTAATGGTCTTTCACTACATATTTTAACAGCATCCTCCTGCATTCCAGGCAAAACATGTGAATAGCGATTTAATGTTATGAACATATCTTTATGACTGAAGTGTTCTAGATGTATACCTTGTTTCAAAAGTAGCGGAGCATGTGTATAACGTAAATCATAAAATCGAACTTTAAAAATTGGGATTTAAATAAAAAGAGCGCAGTATAGCGCTCTGAGACAAACTATATATTTAGAGAGAAATCAAGATAATATATGGATATTGTTTGAGAATGTTGTAGGTTTTAATTAAAAATAAAGCACACATATAAGTGTGCTTTTATGAACGCTTTAGATTTGTATGACTATATAGTCAACATACAATAAAATATGCTTGTTTAATATAAATGTGTGTCAAATCTATAAAAATATATTTTAGTGTGTATAAGGAACATTAAATGTTAGTTAGCCAAGTCTTTTGTTTTTATCCCGCTATTTGCCGGGCAGTAAGGCCCCCACCTCAAAATTCAGTGGAAGCAAAGAAGTTAGGTGAGGGCCGGGCTGCCCGTAAAAGTTCGATTGGTGAGGGCTGATTAAAGTTTCACTTTATTAACGAATTTGCGCAACTGTTAACGCTGCAGAACGAATATCTACTGTACCTATTACTTCAACGGGGACAATTTGAATTACATCACCAGGGTTTAAGTTAATTAGAATGACACCACTTGATACATCGACTTCACCAGTTCCGATAATATTAGAACGGACTGCGGTTCCGGATCCTGCAATAACATTAGTCGATGAATTTAATGTCAAGAAAAAGCGCGCTGCTTCCGGGGCTACCGGAACGTTATCAAGGCTAATTGTTAATGTATAGCTAATTTGATAAATACCAGCTATCTGAATTTTAATACCAGTTCCAGTACTAATTGTATCATTGATTACAGGGACAGTAATGTTAGGATTTGGGCCTGTACTAGGTAATAGTAGTGGTGTAAATAATGTTGCAAATTGAGGTGAAGTAGCATTGAAGGCAAAACCTAGGGCAGGTAGTGTACTAGGTGCTTGTGCTTCACAATTAAAATTAGCGAATTTACGAATTGATGAGCGCATATTTTCACTCCTTTCTTGTATTTAGATTGCGTGAGTATTAACTTCACGTTTTGGACAATCATAATACAATATATGAAAATTTATAGTAGATAGTGCACAAGCGTTACTATTACGGATAAAGCTATAAATAATATATGGAAAAAGCAGTTAGCTAAATTAGCTAACTGCTTAGTAGGTTCTCTAAGAGCAAATAGGAGAAGAATTATTGTGCCATATAAAAGGTCACTATAGATAAGTGCTCTTTTTGTGAGTGAGTATAAGTTCCTATCATTCTATCTAGTATATGCAATGTACTATATGTAGTTGCTACTAAAATTGATGTGAATTTTTAAAATTAGAGGTTTCTTTTAATGAAACCTCTAAAAAGATAAATCAAGTTACGTTATAGTAAATTCAATTGCAATAGGAGTGCCTCCATCTAGGACTGCTCCTCCTACAATAGTAGCAGCTGTAGTAGTCACACCAGTAATAGTATCACCTGTTTGAATAACACCATTAATATAAAGTGTTAAAAAGGCATAAGAAGCAGGGAATGTTGTTACAGCGCCAGTGTCATCAGTGAAGTCTGTGTTAGCAAAAGTTAAATCTGCTCCAGCAGCAGTTCCTGTTGCTGCTGTACTTACAAATCGTCTTCCAGCTATAAAAGGTTTAACGATAGGCATTTATATTCACCCCTTTTTGAGAATTAACTCAGACAAGTTTTTTGAAGGTTTTGTCCTGTATCGTATTCTATGCTGTGCTTCTACTAAGAGATACGGCTTGTATACTAGTAAATGAGTATAATTATTATGCGTTTTATAAGTTAGGTTCTTATCAGTAATTAAGTGATTAAGGTTGGATTTTGTATATGGTATGTTTAGGTTAAAAAAGAGCTCGTAATCAAATTATTATCTTAGTGTTGTAGGGAAACTGGCGGCCTCAGTGACAGATGGCAAAAATAATTTACGTGGTATTGTAATAAATTCAAGCGCAATTTGCTTTGGATAAATAAGTATTTGAGTTAAATCTAGAGCATGTATTAATAGTATCATGAAGCTTGTAAGAATTAAAAAACTACCCCAAAAGAAACTTTTTGAAGTGTTGCGGAAATCTTTTATTAAAGAAAAGAATGAAAAAAATGCGGTAACAATGAGAATTAAAAATTTATACTTATCAGCCATTGTGATCCTCCTAAAGAGCAGTAATTTATATTATACGGTATTTTTTCTTTATAATTATAAAAAGATTTTAAAATACCTATGTTGTAGACTTATTGTTTTCATTTTGCCTACAATCGTATAATACTAAAGCGAATAATGTTGAAGAACTTTATTAAGCTAGCGGCACACAACAAAATTAATATTATCTAGTGAGAAACATTCTAGTTTACTTCGTAGTCCCAATCCATAAATTGTGAAACTACGAAATAGATTATTAATAAAAACATTTTAAGATTATTATAATATTGATGTGATGTATACAGAAAAGAGGATAAAAAGCATCCAGAATGAGTTAATAGCTAGTGAATAACAATTGAAATAGCACTGAAAATCAATAAAACAGCCATAATGATGTTAAATAATTGATTATGTTTTAATAAAATTTTTTGGAACATGGAACCAAAAAGGCTCCAACTAAATGTACTCAGTAAACCAACTATACCTAGGAATAATGAGAAAAGTAGAAAAATTGAATATGAGTTGTAGTAAGGGAGTATAAAAGTAGAGACTACGGTGAGTCCAAATAATATTCCTTTTGGATTAACAAATTGAAGAAAAATACCCACTGTAAATAAGTTTTTATTATTTTTTTCATCGGGTTCTGCACTGCCTTTACTAGTGATTATTTTAAAGGCTAAATATAGCATATACGCGACACCTAAAATCTTTAAAGGCAATTCAATTATAGGTACAATATTAATTAATACAATATTAAAGAAACTACATAAAGAAGTGAGGATGAAAAAACCGAATGCTACTCCAAAGCAAAAGTTTATACTTCTCTTTAATCCGTGTTGATTTGCGTATGTCATAGCTAAGAAATTGTTAGGGCCAGGTGTGAAGCTGCTTATAAAAACAAATAACAAAAAAGAAAATATTGGCATTTTAAAACCCCCTAATTATTTTGTATGTTATAATGATCAAAAAGAACAATATAACGTGTGCTTTTTATTATACATAACGGACGTTATATTGTATACAATGTAGGAGTGTTTTTTATGGAAGAAATTCAACTTATTCTGGCAAAAAATTTAAAATCAATACGTGAAAAAGAAAAATTAAGTTTAGAAAAGGTCTCTCAATTAACAGGTGTAAGTAAAACGATGATTGGACAAATTGAAAGAGGAGATTCAAGCCCGACACTAACAACAATATGGAAAATTGCTAATGGTTTGAAAGTATCCTTTACCTCTTTAATTAATAATCCACAGCCTGATACGAAAGTGATTTTACGAAATGATGTTCAAGCATTGTCTGAAGACAATGGGAGATATAAAGTGTATCCCTCATTTCCTTTCCAAGATGATAGAAACTTCGAAATTTATACGGTTGAAATTGAAACAGAAGGGAATTTAAGTTCAGAAGCACATAAAGAGGGTACTGAGGAATTTATAACGGTATTTGAAGGGGAATTGAAAATTGATATAAATGATTGTCAATATACGTTAAATAATGGAGACTCAATTCGCTTTAAGGCGGATAGACCGCATACTTATACTAATTCAGGAAGAACATTAACTCGGTTAAGTATGACTATTTATTATCCAGCTTTATAAGCTGGCAATAATATAAAGAGTAAAAGTAAATGTGTATTGTTAAAACCATCTATAAGAGATGGTTTTATTTTTTTGAATAAAAAAAGACACTCAATTGAGTGTCAATATAGTATTGCTCTCGCGTATAGGATTGGAGATGTTTCTCAAATACATATTGAGATGGTCTGTAAAGGAGAAACAATCTTCATCTTTAATGTAACATCGACTTGGGGGAAGTGTAAATTGATAATATATACGGAAAATTTAGTATAGATGTTTTCTACTATGGATATAGTATAATTTGTTTTTATTACTTAATCACTATAGTAACATTTACTAAGTGAGTATTTAGATTTTTTATTATAAAAAAGAATGAATCATTTTTTAATCAATTCGTATAATTGTAAGAGAGGCACCTGTTGATCCGCCTCCAACTAAATTCACGACGGATAATATACCAAATAATTGTAGTGAAATTGTATTACCAGCATTTAAATTAGTAATTAAATTATTACTATAATTTGAAGTTGATAACGCGGGAGAAAAAATAGAGCCAGGAATTGGCGTAGAAGCGTTTAATAGTAGTCTTGTTCCAGCAAGTAGAGAGGTTGTCGTATTAACTTGATAGGTTAAATGATATCTTCCAGTTACAGGAATTGTAAATATATCGTTTGAGGCGTTAACTGTAAAATTACCGAGGCTTTGGTTATTAGAAAGAGGAATATTAGTGCCACCTAATATCACAGAGATGGGACCACCTAATGTATTATTAGCGAACATAGAGTTTGTTGTAACGATTAAACCAGTACTTCCGGTAGGCCCAGTACTTCCGGTAGGTCCAGTA
>NZ_JAKUFY010000173.1:0-6898 GCF_022663675.1 Bacillus cereus group sp. BfR-BA-01355 | reverse complement strand
ATATAAACGAAAGCATTGCAAATATAAACGAAAAAACAAGTGAAAAAATTAAAATAATAAGCAACGGTAATATTTTATGGAGCATGTATATAAGGGAAAATAACGATATAATATGATATAAATAAAGACTGTAAGAAATCTTCCCCAAATATAACAAGTATTTATTACGTAGTAAGGACGACAAAGTTGATATTGACAAGCTTAATATGACAAATAGACATGCACTTATCGCCACTACATAGTCTCGAAATATAAAATTATTGAGCACTTTCATTTCTCCAATAAGCCCTTCATACATAAAAAGTAAAATCGCAAATAAAAACCATGCAATTTTCGTGTTTTTAGTACAATTACTATAAAAAACTATTAAATTATTTTTATACTTCGCAACTAGTGCTCCTAGTAAAAATAGCACCGTATAATGCAAAGTTAATGCATAGCTTGTTAATGTTAAGCCCGAACGAAACAAAAATAATATGATGACAGAACATATACTAAAACTAAACAATAATAGTAATGAACCCCTTAACGTTTTTCGTAAGCAAATCATCAAAATTAACGGGAAAATTATTGATATTCGCATTTCATGGACAAGCGACCAAATCACACCGTTATATGCATCTGTATTATATTTCCCAACCAATAAAATATGTTGTGCGATTAAGCTTGAAGAACTTTCAATCGTCCATGAGCGATTAAACCATTCACTTAAATAAGAAATACCATATTCACTAATTGTAGTCTGGCATATAATCGCTATAATTATTGCCACAATATAAGGAATATATATTCTGCATATACGTTTTAAAAGGTATGACCCATAGCTACTATAGTTTTTTTCAATAGATTCATACAAAACAAATCCGCTCAAAACAAAAAAGATAATAACAGATTCGTTACCACTACTAAAAATTAGACGAGCAGGTGTTTCTTTTAATAGATACACAACAAATGGTTTATTATCTTCATAACTGTAATTTTGAAATGCTGAAAAAATCATTAAATGATGACCAATCATTACTACTAATGAAGAAATCCCTCTTATAGAGTCCAATTCTTCGTATCTCTTCATCTTTTTACATCAACTCCTAATGAAATGATACTAATCATTTCAAAGCGCCATCTTTATTCATATTCCTCTCCTTTCTTTTCATTCCAATTTTTCATATTAAAATGATTTTATAGTATAAATTTGAGTGTATTGTAACATTTTTTTGTAATATTATGAATAGTAAATCTCGAAAATTGGTATATACCAATTTCAACCTCGAAAAATGAGTAATATTGATAGAAAAACACTATAAAAATATCTTGCATATTTACAAAATTAAAGAGATGAATAGCGTTTTTTCAATATAAAATAAAAAAGATAGCCTATATAGGCTATCTTTTTTATTTTATTTAATTACTGGCACCACTATATGCTACATGTCGTTTCTCAATTCTTTCTTCAATTTCTTTCATATTTTCTTTATTATTTAATAGTGATTGTTTATTTTCAATTAATAATTGTTTAAAAGATTTTCTCACTTTTTTTCTCATTTTCATTGTCCTCCTTGGGGGATGGTTTATATAAAAGATAAAGAATTATCTGTGTGTCCTTATAATAATTGATTGTTGTGAATTCTATTTGAACTTCATATGAAAATTCCGTTTATTTTCTGACAACTTTGTGAACACGAAAAAAAGACTCTCTAAAACTATGTTGAAATTAATTCACTTCATTATAAAAATTACTATTTCCATCAACTTTTATCATTATATCTTGTCGAAACATTTATATATTTAAAATTGATTTCGACATAATTTTATTTACTATAATACTGTTTACAAAAACAAAAAGAAGGTGTTGCATAAGTCAAAGTTCGACTTATGCAACATCCCTCTTTCTAAACTATTTATAGCATATTTATTAATATTTCAGGTCTTCCCCAATTCATTTCTTCACAAACAAATTTAAGTTTTTCTTCATCCATTGTGTGTAGTCCCTCTTCTAGTGAACATGAAATTGGAACTTCACAGTGAATTTGTGCTAATTGCAACGAAATATTTAAGTTCTCTAAATCACTTTCAATCTTCGTACGCTGCGCTTTCGTTAATGATTCTACATTTTCTAGTACAGCGGATACTGTTCCGTGCTCTTGAATAAGCTTATACGCTGTTTTTTCACCGATACCTTTTACACCTGGATAATTATCACTTGTATCTCCCATGAAAGCTTTTGCATGGACGATTTGCCACGGCTCTACACCTTTTTCTTCCATAATTTTCTCCGGTGTGTAATATTCGTAATTTCCAATTCCTTTACGCAGAAGCATAACTGTAACGTTCTTATCAACAAGTTGAAGTAAATCTGTATCACCAGTTAAAATATAAACTTCAGCTTCATTGCAATATTGTTTTGCAAGCGTACCGATACAATCATCGGCTTCGTAGCCTTTCATACCGATAACTGGAATGGATAATTTCGCAGTCATTTCTTGCACTAAATCAAATTGAGGAATTAATTCTTCTGGTGGCGCTGCACGATTTGCTTTATAATTCGAGAACGATTCTGTTCTAAATGTCGTACTTCCCATATCCCAGCATGTAACGATATGTGTTGGTTCGATCGCTTGCGTAGCTGTTAACAAGTGTTTCATATAACCATGAATCCCGTTCGTAGGGGTTCCATCTTGTCGTTTCATAAATTGTCCGTAGACACTTGTTGCGTAAAAAGCACGAAATAATAGTGCCATACCATCAACTAATAATACTTTTTTCATAATTCCTCTCCTATTAAAAAAATAATAACCTCACGTTATCACGTAAGGTTATATAAATAGATTACCATTCTACGTTTTTGCTCAACTTTGTCTATTATACATGGTTTTTTTATATTTAGCACCATTAACACATTAAGACATCCTACTACAACAAGTATGCAATATGCCTGAATACGTATTTTTTCCAGTAGAAACAACGACAGCCTTTGCATTTCCACTAACAATATGCGAACCTTTAAAACATACATTTTCAAGCTCAAGTGGATTATAATCTTTCATCCGTTTTAATGGAATAAATCGTTTACGTTCAAGGTGATAGCAGCTTTCAAACTTCTCTATACTCGCTTCGTTTCCCGTTAACACAGACTCATTTACTAATAAATCATCTGCATAAATAATACGTACATCAGCTGGCACAGCATCTCCAGCCGAAAGAAAAATCATATCTCCAGGTACAAGTTCTTGCACTGGTATCTCCATCATTTTCAGTTCACTATTTAGCCCTGTACTACTAGAACATTCTACTCTAGATACAGTAATCGTTTCACGTTGTAATTCATCACACACACGTTGTTTTGAAAAACCTGGGATCATGCCACCAAGCTTCATCATTACTTCTGCAAGAAGTGCTCTTTTTGAAGTTAGTTCATTTCGGCCATATACTTGAATACGTTTTTGTGCCTCTTTCATTGATAGTCCGTCTCTTGTTGTTTTAAAATATGCAAATACAGATTTTACATCTCTTGTTGCAATTTCAATTAATAAATCTTTATTTTTTTGAAGCATTGTTTGTTCTTTTATTGATTTTTTACTTAGTTTATATGACGTGTTACCCACAGTTTTGTTTGCATATAACATATTATCGTCTCCTCCTTTACAACATAGGAAGAAACGCTTTGTTTCTCAATTTATCCACTTTACTGTGAAAGTGTCTAGCGCTTTATAAACGCTACATTGTGATAAATATAGAGGGAGGAACAAATCGTTTCCTGCCTACATCATATATTTTTGATTTGAAGTATATGGGTAACGGAACCGAGTCAGAATTTGACATGCTCCTCACCTCCTCGTTTAATTTTATAGTTTATACTATGAAATTACTCATAGCTTGGTAACAAAAAAGACCCCTACCCTTAAGAGAGTAGTGGCCATTACATACACAAATAAACGATTTCTAATATAATTAGAAATCTACGGACCTCTCCCTCACCGAGTTTTAGCACTGTATAGCATAGGTACATTACCAGCTACGTTAAGAAAAACCTTAATTCGATCATTCCTGTTGACCCATTGGCGTCTCTCGACATTTTTGGGCAGTAGCATTTCTCTATACAGGAGCCTCACCTAACAGAGACTTATTTTCATTACATTGAAAATGTTACTCTTATTTAAAATAGATGTCAACCGTAGCCTACAATTTTTTCAAAAGGTATGGCAAACTAACATATATAAAGTGAAACTTTAATCAGTGGGGTTTTGTTCATCCCCCACTGATTATTAGCCCTCACCAATCGGGCTGCCCGGCAAATAGCGGAATAAAATTAAAAACTTTACGTTTAAACGTAAAGTTTTTAATAAGTTATACAGCCAGCAATTACAATCCCAATTGAAAGCGATAAAAACATAAGAAAAAGACCGACTGCTTGATTATCTTCTTCAAGACTTTTGTTTATATTAAAGCGTGGTGTAAGCCACTCAGCTAAATAAAAAACGATAATTTGAGCCAAAATCCCAACTGCTCCCCACGAAATCATATCAAGAAGTGAAATTGAATTAGCTGCTGTCGAATATAAAACAATAGCTAACCCAAGTAATCGTCCTCCAAGCACATAGCTTACCGCCTTATTCCCTTGAGCCATTAACTTAAATTCCTTAACTTTCGTTGTCACTTCCATCAAGAACAGACCAATACATAAAAGTCCGAGTGTTACTGCTAAATATGATAAAAAATTAATCATTTTTCCCCCTCCTTTTTATACCTACCGGTAAATAGTACGATTCATTTCCTGTAATCTTTTCTCCCGCGCGAATACCGATACTACTTGCTTTTCCAGCAATTAAAAAAGAACCA
Source organism: Bacillus cereus group sp. BfR-BA-01355 (assembly GCF_022663675.1). NCBI lineage: Bacteria > Bacillati > Bacillota > Bacilli > Caryophanales > Bacillaceae > Bacillus > Bacillus cereus group sp. BfR-BA-01355. The sequence continues at coordinate 2,062 of NZ_JAKUFY010000173.1, read as the reverse complement.
AACACATACGACAGTTTCTCCATCCCTTTTTCTGTTTCCAAGGATACGACTGGAAGTTCTATATACTTTTGAAATATCGGCAGTGAAGTTTTATACGTTTGATGTGCATTTTGAAGCATAATATTTTCATCCTTATCGCGAATCGTAATTGTATCTCCTTCTCTACCAAATGAAGGTTTTTGAACGAAAGAACCTTTTCCTAAAAATAAATCTGGTTCTAAATATGTAGGTAACATATATTCTTTAATCCACTGTTGTTCCTCGTTTGTATAAAAGACCTCTTCTTCTGCTAACCCCCAAATAAGACACTGAATTGATTTTGGCTGAAGTAAAAATGCTGACAAAGGATTTATTATAAAAAGCTTTCCGGCTTTTACAAGTTGCAGCAGTTCCACACCTACCAAATCTCCTGTTTCAGGATCTTGATCCTCAATTAAATCTTCTATCGGATATGTTTGGCGATATAAAACATCAATCTTCGCCCCATCTTTATCAACTAGAGCACCTTTCGTAATTCTAAGTTCTGACATTGGCACTACTTTATTTTCAACATGGCATAACTGACTTAAATACATAGTCGTATTCCAATCCTCAATATGTTCATGATGTGCTGTAAAAACAACATTTGGATTGTCTAATCCCTTTGTCGCTTCCATTACAGCTTTCGTAACACCAGAAGATAGTAATCGTTCTTGATCCGAGTTTGGATCATCATAACCTAGGTTTTCACAAACTTTTCCATTCATTTGAAAGCATTCCATAATAAAAGTTGGTGTATCACTATTAAACTCAAGCATTTTAATTTGGTTATCAACCGTTATAACGAAATCAAATCGTGAAATAACAGATTCAGGATATAATCCTTTCATTCTAATGAATGATAAGCTCGCAGGAGGAAAACCAAGCTCAAGAAGCTGTTCGTCACTTAAATTTCGCAAAAGTCTAGCAGTCTTAAAAAATATTTTACCCATTCGTTCAGTCGCTAAGTGTAATTGTTCCAAAGTCTGATTTGTTATAGAAAAAACATGAAACAAACTATATTCACATTCATATAAATCCGACCAAAAATTCGGATATTTTAAATAAAAATCTTTTCGATCCCTTATGTATTGCGACATATTTTAGCCCCCAAATCCTCCCTTTGAACCGCTTCCAATTCCACCTTTAAATTCAGCAGACGATTGATACGATTTAAACGCCGATGAATTTTTAAAAGTGGATTTATTTTGATAGTATCGCCCACCATAGAAATAATGCCCACGATAACCTGAACTACTATCATCACACTGCCATACCCCAAGTTCATCATCCCAATCCCAATCAGAACAACTATTATCATTCGGTTTTGGGGGAAGATCTTGTGCGCAACCAAATAAAGTGCCAGTCATTAAAGACGTTACGACACCACCTACTAGCCATTTCGTTTTTGTCACCTTCGCACTCCCCTTTTTAAATTCTATTCCTATTATATAGGATGGCATGATAAAGTAGAAGAAAAAGGAAGAAGAGGGATGAAATGCGCTTAGAATATCGACTTAATGATGAAACGAAAGGGTATCCTGCTTTATGGAACTACGCCAATATTTCTAATTCTGAAATTATCGCACGCATGACTTGTGAATATTTTATTAAAGAGAAAAATACTTATGTTGTTACTGCAACTTCGGTTGATCCAGACGGAACAGCAGTTATTTATATTCAAAAAGAAGTTTTCGCCAATGACCCTTCAGACCCTACATACTCCCACATCGGTTTTGAAATTAGAGAACTAAGTGAAACGAGTTCAAGCTTAGTAGATAGTCAAGATGTATGGAACTACGAAGAAATTTTACCATCTCTTCATTCAGATATTATATATATTCAGCGAGACGGCATGTCTATGGAATTCTCCTTGGATTCAAGAGAGATTGATGAAGACAGAAAGTGCTACATTTATTACGGAAACTTCACAGGTGAATCAAGATAATATTGATATATCTATGCAACAAAAAAACCTTACGTATAAAACGTAAGGTTTTTATATAGCCCCACATATGCCGTTCTCTCTAGATGTCCATAAACC
>NZ_JAKUFY010000172.1:0-6958 GCF_022663675.1 Bacillus cereus group sp. BfR-BA-01355 | reverse complement strand
ATTAGGTGGACATTCTTTGAAAGCTACAAGATTAGTTAACAGAATTGAAGCTGAAACAGGAAAGAAAGTACTTCTGAAAGAAGTGCTATCAAACTCTACTGTGGAAAATCTTGCAGAGATTATTACAAATAGAAAAGTAGAAGAATATATGTCGATAACAACTGCAAAAAATCAAGAGTATTATCCGATGGCATTAGAATTATTTAGAAAAATAGATGATTTTCATATCACCATTGCGGGAAGGCCCCCATACAGTCGACCTAATTCGTTTATAGAGAGAGAAATAGTGATAGGTAACGATGTATTTCCATTGGCAGGAACATTGTCTATTCCAAAAGGGAAAGGTCCTTTCCCGGTGGTAGTTCTAATTCATGGATCAGGTCAAAGAGATAGGGATGAAACAATAGCTGCTGTAAAGCCGTTTCGTGATTTAGCCGAAGGGCTTGCAACGAAAGGAATTGCTGTTCTTCGTTACAATAAACGAACATATGAGCATGAATCAAAAACGTTATCAAGTCCCCTCCATACAATTGATAAAGAGACAACTGATGATGCTCTACGTGCAGTTTGTTTTCTTCAAAATGAACAGAAAATAGATCGGAAGCAAATCTATATTCTTGGTCATAGCCAAGGAGGAATGATGGTTCCAAGAATAATTGAAAAAGAAAAAAATCATAAGATTGCTGGGGCAATTGTAATGGCTGGATCGGCCCGTAGGATTCAAGATGTGGCCCTTGATCAAATAAAGCATGCATTTGCGTTAGGAGAGATAAATTTTGAAGTATATGAGTTTTATAAGAAACAATTAGAATTACTAAATGATCCTAATTTTTCAAGTGAGAACCCTCCAAAAGAGTTTAAATTAGGACAAGTCATGTTTTGGGATTCTTTCCGTCAGATTAGGGCAGCGGAAATGGCTAAAAATCAAAAGACGCCATTGCTTATTTTGCAAGGTGAAAGGGACTTTCAAGTACGAACTGATGTTGAAATCCCAATTTGGCAAGAACAATTGAAAAATAGGAATAATATAGATTATTTGCTGTATCCAAAATTGAACCATTTATTCACAGAAGGAGAGGGAGAACTTAGTACAATAGAAGAATATACTATATCAGCAAATGTCCCTGAGTACGTTATAAATGATATTGCTAATTGGATACAGTTTCAAGCGGATTTAAGAAGCAAATTCAATGAGACAATATACATTGGAAATTAAAATATACATGGTTATAGTATTATATAAGTGATCTAAAAAGTAGGGACTATTGGTATTTAGAGATGCTGCTTTGGAGCATTATTAAGTCTTAGGGTGGAGATATCGGATAAGAAGAGTAATAGAAATTAGCATGTTTATTTTCTAAGGGAAAATCTATTCAGTGATAACTATAGAAAGGGAAAGATATCACTGAAAAACTTACTTTTAAATGTATAAAAATAAAAAAGAGCCTTTTCATTCAGAATCGCATGAAAAGGCTCCTTTTTTTCGTGCGTGTTTATGTCATCGGAAATATAATTCGTTCAAATTAATAGTGGATAGGATAATCATTCTTTGTGTTCTGTAAAATCAAATCGCAGGAAGATGCCGCATCTAACATTCGTTCTACCTTAACCTCAATATTTCTGGACAAAATACATTTGACTTGAGACCCTTGTTTTGTAACACACCTTTTTTATAAGTATATTGTATTTTTTTGATATCAAAATAGCAAGTATGACTTTGATGGTTATTTATTTTTTTACTAGTATCAGCTGTACTGATAGCTATATGTCTTGATTTACTAAGGTATATATACTCTGACTTTAGTTGAATTTTAAATTTTTAGTAATTCTTGAATTATAACATGTAATTGAAAGAGGAATTGGAATTTGTTCTTGTTGGTATTTAGAAGGGATTTCTCTTTTATCTTTTCATTGATTTGATAGATGACTTTATGGAGTAGGTTTGATTTCTAGACTGAAAGTTCAATTGATAATATTTCTATTGAAATAAGGTTTTGTATGTTGAGAAGCAACTGAAATTGCTTTATTTGTAGTTAGGTCATGTTGTAGGCTACTCATTGTTCAATATTTTGCGGATAAGCGTGTGAGATAATGGGTGCTTTTGGAAGTTAAGTTTACAAAATTTTGATAATAAGCTACGGGTAATTATGAAATCGGTTGATATCATGTCTAAAAATATTTAAATGACATTTCGTATCTTGGGGTTATACATAGCCACATTTGATAAGTGGAAAATAAATTTTAGTAATAAATATTTGGGCATATAAGCGATTAGCATTATATTATGACTGGCATTTTTACTTCCCCGAAAATAAAAAATAAACCCACTATTTTCGCTAAATGAAGATAACATTTTATCCCTGGGTGCATAGATATTATTAATCAATTTGCATAGATAGTGGTTAAGAGATTGCTAGCTCAAGTTTATCTGGAGTAGGGTGATTTTTTCAATGATTTTGAAGTTGAATCTTTCTTTAATTATGTTTTAAAAATATTGTACAGACTTATATAAGAAAGAGTATTGTTGGACGTTAATTTATGTAATAAGTATAAATAATTGAATTTTTATTTATATAAAACATTACTATATATAAGAAATGGATTTTCATGTGGAATTAGTTCGCGGTACTGTTGAGTTAAATCTTAATGAAGGTTTTATTTGAATTGGCAGGCTAATAGATATAGAGGTTTAAAGAGAGGAGTAATTATTAGTAAGAGAAATTTATTTGATAGAAAAAATTTGGGATAGAGTTTGGTAAGAAATTTTATATTGAATGAAAAGGTGTAAAATGGATTTTATAATATTTTAGGTAGAAAGCATATGGACGTGTGTTTGAACTCAGGTTTGGTGGATTATAAATAACTTTTTAGTTAGGTTTAGTCTCTTGATATTTTTAAGTGATGAATAATATTCTATATTTATTTGAGTTTGGTATTATATTTTTTTGTATAGAACTACTAATTATATCATTTGTTCTTTATTGGTTGAATCGTGCTATTTGTGTAAAGTGAAAAGAGAGTTATTATCATTTTTAATTCACTTAATTTTTATTTTTAAAATAAGTGAAAAATAAAAATTAAGTGAATTGTGTAACTAATTAAGAGATAGTTCAATTTGTTTAATGTCTTATAGCTATTACGCAATGTGTTAGGGCAACTAAAGTTGACAGGATGAAAAAGAGCCATTGGGCAAAAGAATATTGAACGGAAAATATCATTGGTTTTATTAATTATTTTATATTTATTTTTGTTAAATATAAAATAAAAAGTAGAGATTTGTAGGTGATTTGATGATTAATTCACATGAATTTTTAAATTAGAATGCAAGGGCTACAATAAAAATAAGGATAAGTAACTATTTCCATAATTTTATTTCAGGAAATAATGTATCTTTCTTATTATTTAAAATAACTAACTCATCTCTAGCATTATAATAATTAAATGATAAGTCATCAAATTTTTGATTACAAATACTTATGCTATAATCCTCTAAAAAAAATGATTGGATTTTTGGTTTTTGATGTGAAACTTTTGATAAATTTAACACATGATTATTATTTTTTGTTAAGGGTACGATGAAAGAGTTTAATTGAATTGATAAGCCCTTACCTAAAAATTTCACATAGCTTTCATTTGCTGTCCAAATTCTATAGAATTCATTTCTGAGATGTTCGATATGTAAAGTTTTAAGATAATCTTTTTCAGGTTCTGAGAAAAACGTAGAAAGGCCTATATAATCAAGAGATTCTATTTTTTCAATATCTACTCCTATCTCATGGTTACTAATACCTATTAACACCCAGTTACCGGAATGTGAAATGTTAAAAAACACTTCATTATTTGTCAAATATTTTTTCCCATATTTATTTTTACTAATTTTAATCTTTTTTTGAGTATATATATTTAACAGTTTTATTAGTAGATGATTTGATAGTAAAGACCGTTGCTTATCTTCATTTTTTCTAAATGCATTTATTTCTTGCTTTTTTGCACTATCAGCTGTTTTATAAAATGTTTGATATTGTTCGTCAGAAAAATCGGTGATATTTGCTAAATATAACTCTAACAATTTTCATTTCAACTTCTTTCTTATAATAAATTATTTTTAATACATTAAATGTTATTAAGTTTTAATAAAAAAATGAAATAAATAACTGGATTTAAGATGATTATTTCGGTAAAAAATGATTTATTAACAATATTCTTAGTATATCAAAAAGTAGGGGGATAAGAAATGTAAATGATTCAATATTCTTAAAACATGGGCAGTTGCACATACCCATCAACTTAAGCAAAATAAACTCTCTACAAAGAAAAAATAGGCCGAACTCTTATAAATATGGAAAGGTGAAAGTTTTGTTATGGGGGATTGGGAAAGAAACTCACTTACCAAATATAAAGTATACAATTACAAATTAACATTACTATTTATTTTTTATCATTGAATGATATTAAGTTTATTAGAAAAATTAAGGTTTTAATTTAGTAGTGTTAAGGGGAATATTGCTGTTCGGATGTTAAGTTTTGTTTTTTGTGTAACGGTAGATATAATTTTAACAATAAAGCGAGCGGTTACGGTTATGTAGGGGAATTTAAGTTTGAATCTTTCAGCCGAATCGTATAGACAAGACCAAAATATTATTTTCAAATTAATAAATGATACTGATCAAAAATACATATATTTATGTAGGTGCTGAGAATTAAGAGGGATGAGTTTAGCATGATGTTTATCCTTTTTATAATACTGAATTACCGGCAAACACATGGAAAGATGGTTGATTAAAGCCAAATTGGGGTGAAAAAATTGTAGGATTGGTTACATATCGTTTTAAAGTGGACACTACAAAAGTTGATGGGATAAAGAGTGCTTTTTATAATGAGAAGTTCGAGTTGTGAAAGATTAAAATATTTATGGTTGATATAGTTTGTAGGGATTTATAATTTGTATTTTATGAAATTGAAAATATTAGAGGTGTGAAATGATTAGGAGAAAAGCAGTATGTGTGCTGTTATTATTTTATTAAGTTTGTCATTTTTTATTTGTACATAGTTAATGAATTATTTGAGTGTTTTTGTAAGATAACTAATTTTTTAAGGAGTTCATTTATTGGAAATCAATAATTTTGTGAACAAGATTCAAAAAATATTTGATTTGCTTGAGTCTGTGGAACTAAAAGATGTATTTTTTGAGACGTTTCTGATAACACCAATTTTTTATCCAAATAGTAGATAACTCTATCAGGACTGAAATCATTGCTGTGAATAGGGAATTACAGATTTTCATTTAAGGCTTTGATAATAAGGAATTCTCATTCTGATATAAAATGAAAGAATGAGGAATATTAGTTCTTTAATTATGTAGTAATACAGGTAACGGGGAGATGTATTGTTTATTTTATTTGAATATTCAATGTGCATAATGGTAATTTAATGATATTATAGAAAATACAGGGTGAACTTGCCCTTTTTTAAACTAAAAAAACTTTCACAAAGGAGCTACCATGAAAAAGACTAATGTATTATCAAAGCATATTAAAGAATGGTATGAGACTTCTGCAGTTCAAAAAAGAATGTATGTCATTAATGCAATGAATCCGGATAGTTTAAGTTATAATATGACTTTAATGACAACTTTTTATGGTAATTTTAATGAAGAAAGATTTATGGCAGCTTTAAATAAAGCTATAAATAATAATCCTATGTTAAATGCGAGATTCAAAGAGAAAGATGGTAGTATTAAGTATTTTATTTTTAGGGAGATGCATACTAATTGTGAATATATAGATGAAAATTCATATATGCACATGAATTTTGAAGATTTCAAAAAAAATAATTTGGATGATTTTATAAAACCTTTTGATTTATCTAATAATGTTCTGTATCGAATTAGGATAGTGAAATATCAAGACAATATTACGGTTGCTTTTATGGATTTTCATCATATTATTTTTGATGGTAACAGTGTAAGGCCATTTATGTCGGATCTAGCAAATGCATATAATGAAGAAAGTATTAAAAAAGATAAAAATGAATATTACGATTTTGTGAATTGGCAGAATGAAGTGATACAAAGTAAGGGATATAAGGAGAAAAGAATTTTTTGGGAAGATATGTTCAATGAACCATCAAACTTATGCGATATATTAGTTGATAATCCTAATGAGCATAGGCAAGTTTATAGTTCTAATAAATTAAAGAGTCGATTATACCATAAAAAAGAAATAGAAGATTACTGTAAGAAACTTTGTTGTACAAAGTTTTCCTTCTTTGTCGCAGCTCTTAATATTACACTTGCTCGGCTTACATATCAGAAAGATATAACAATAGGAACGGTGTCTTCAGGAAGGAAGTTAGAAGAGTTTCAGTCTCTTGTGGGGATGTTTGTTAATACATTTCCATTAAGGAACTATATTGATGAAAAACAAAGTATTAAGGAATTTATACAGCAAGTTCATGAGAGAAATAGAGATGCTTTAAAGAATTCAGATGTTCAATATGAAACTATAGTTGAATTATCTAAAGTTACAAGGAAAAAAAATCCGTTATTTGATATTTTACTAAGGTATCAGGAAACGTATAGAGATTTATTGACATTAGAGGGATTAGATTGTTGTATTGAGGAAGTTTTCCCGTTCAATTGTGCCTTTGATTTTCAAATTTTTATTGATGAATATAAAAATGATTTTGAAATAACAATGAGTTATGCTCATGAATTATATAAGAGACATACAGTGGAAACCATTCAAAAAACTTTTATTAAAGTTATTGATGCTATTATTTCTGAATCAAGTGTACTTTTAGGTGATATTGATTTAGTAGATAGAGAAGAAAAGGCACTTATCATAGGAGAATTTAATGATACGTACCATGCATATCCGAGAGATAAGACAGTAGCTGAACTGTTCGAAGAACAGGTAGAAAAGACGCCAAATCAGATTGCCGTAACTTTTGAAGATAA
>NZ_JAKUFY010000171.1:0-6973 GCF_022663675.1 Bacillus cereus group sp. BfR-BA-01355 | reverse complement strand
GGTAATAGTCAATCAGCCTAAGAACCTATATGGTCTGTCTTAGGAGGGGTGATGGCACACCCTCATCTTGAAGGCTGTTCAAAACAGAAATGGACTGCGAATGCTTAGTCAGTCAAGAATCCCATCCGTTACACCGTAAGGTATAGGACTTGCGGCTTTAGCCGTGGGAGTGTCAATAAGGAATAGAAACTAAAAAAGAAATAGGAATGAACTTTTTTTATTATTTTGTTCATCTTTTTTCGTTTTAGGAGGGATTTTATCTTTTAGCCTGGTAACAACGCGGAAGGATCCTAAGTTTAAAAATCCCTGTAGCTACTGCATACCAGCAACAACCTTTTGAAATTCAGGTTACTGCGATGTATAATTATCATAAAATCTAAGGAGTTATATATATGGATAACATAAAAATAATAGCTGAGGTTCTGAGTATAGGGTTACAAATTGGTTTATTTTCAAAAATTGAAATAATTGATTGGGCTGATCAGACAATTGAAGCATTAGATAGCCCTTCTATTGAAATTATAGAAGTTTCTCTATCTAGTAATGATAAGTTGGTTGACATCGTACCTAAATTAAAAAACGTAAAAGGAACGTATGATAAAAAATTACCCGTAAAAATAATACTGGGGCTGTTATGGGATAAATTTATCCTAAATGAAGAAAATGTATTGGAAATAAAACCATTTATATCTAATTTGATACATAATAATTGCTGTGAGGGATTCAGTTATGTAGATGAACAGCTATATAACTTTAATGAGGAAATTAATTTAGCAGCAGATAATATATATGGGGATCTAGAAGATATTAGTCAAGAATTAAAAAGCTTTCTATTTCCTTATAAAGACTTTAGTAATCACTTCAGTTTTTGGGAAACTTAAAAAATATTAAATTGATGGTAATAGATCATTCGGAAATGCCCCCCATAAAATGGTAGTTTTATTATTACAGCTATCCTACAAAGTGGTTTATCTGTTCATGAAAAATAAGAATTGATTACACATAATACCGAAATTTATTTTCCTGCTTTAAACCTCACTCCTATAGAATAGCTAGTACAAATAGTTGAACTCTTAAAAAGAGCTTTAAAAAATAAATAGTAAGACCAATTTTCAACCGCCCTTTACAGGTGATCTTTTACTTTTTCTACTTCACATATACAAAGGGTTCATTTGTCGTAATATAGTATATTCTCCCCTTTTCATTCATAATTCTTTACTTCTTTTCTCACTCTTGCCAATGAATATGGTATATAATTGAGCACCTGCCAAAACTGAAAATGGTACGTATCAAACAACATAGAGAGATACCACAAAATTACAGAATCAAGTCATGTACGATTTCTATGACTTCTATGGGTAAATACTATGTGTCCATCTTGACTGAATATAAAAAAGAAATTGTACAAAAAGAAGTAGAAACATTTGTGGGGTTAGACTTTGCGATGGGTGGATTATACGTTAGTTCTGAGGATGAGAAAGCCAATTATCCTAATTTCTATCGTAACATGTTAGACCGGTTAGCAAAGGCACAACGAGTATTATCAAGGCGTAATAAAGGTTCTGAGCGTTGGCATAAACAACGTATTCGTGTAGCTAAGTTACATGAGAAAGTAGCTAACCAACGTAAGAATTTCCTTCATCATGAGTCTAAAAAGTTAGCTACTCATTTTGATGTCGTAGCTTTTGAAGATCTAAACATGAAAGGAATGTCGCAAGCACTTCATTTTTGAAAAAGTGTCACTGATAATGGATGGGGTATGTTCACTTCTTTCTTAGCTTATAAACTAAACGAACAAGGAAAACAACTTTTGAAAATAGGCAAATGGTTTCCTTCCACCAAAACATGTAGCAATTGTGGAAATATAAAAAATATGACTTTGTCTGAACGAATTTATTCTTGTATATGCGGTGTAAATCTCGATAGAGATTATAACGCAGCTATCAATATCAAAAATGAAGCAATACGCCTATTAGCGTTAGGATAAATTGCAATAACAAAACCTTTGGAACAAGGGAGTTAGCTCAGCTGTCTAAGGACAAATTCGTTAGCTATCAAAAGTAATGATTAACCGAGAAGCCCCCACTTCAAACAGTCCGTTAGGACGTTAAGTGGCGGGTAGTTCACACAAATAACAATTGCAACTATATTAATTTTACATTACATTAAAAGTTAGAGAAAGCGCTTATACTAATACAGTGCTAAATAGTAGGTGAAAAAATGGAATTTAACGATTTGGGTATTACCATTAAAGAACTTAGAATAAAAAAAAACATATCACAATCCGAATTGTGTCATGGAATATGTTCACAAAGTCAAATTAGCAAGATCGAAAAAGGTGTGATTTATCCATCTAGCATATTGTTATATCAATTATCTGAAAGACTTGGTATTGATCCAAATCATATATTTGCACTAACTCAAAACAAAAGATTAAAATATGTAGAAAATGTAAAATACGTAATAAAAGATTGCTTAAAGCAAAAACAATACAAAGAACTTTATGAAATAGTAAAAAAAGAGAAAAACTTGAATAATTTTCAAACAAACGAAGAGAAACAATTTCTAATATGGCATGAAGCAATCGCTATATTTGAGGTAAATAGATCAACAAAAACTGCTTTAACTCTTTTAAATCATGCGTTAAAACTAACTTTAACCAATTCTGATTTTTTATCAGAAAGAGAAATACATATTATGCAGACAATGGCTATATTTCATGGGGAAAATAAAGAATATGAAAAAAGTATTACGATATTAAAAAGATGTTTAACTAATTTTAATAAGTTAGATTTTTCTAGAGATAAAGAAATTAAATTAAAAATCATTTTCAATTTAGCAAAATGTTTAGACTTCACATATCAACATGAAGAGGCAATAAAATACATTGATAGGGGCATCAAATTAGCAATTAATCTAAGTACTTTATACCTATTAGGTGAACTATTCTATTTAAAAGGTCAGTGTTTATTAAAGATTAAACAACACAATGTAGAAGATGTTGTTTATAACTGGAAAAAAGCATTATTTATATTTGAACTAACAGAAAAAGAATATTATATAAAAATGGTACAAGATGAACTTATTAAAATACAAAATAAAAAACCCTCATAATTTCGTAAAAACTCCTTAAAAAGCCCACAGGAAAAGTTCCCGTAGGTTTTACATTTATAAACATATTATTATTTTTTATAAAACCGCATCTCCAATTATTAGATAACTATCTAATCCATTGGAAATGCGGTTTACTTAGGTCGTTAATGTTGCAGCTATTCTCTTTATTTGAAAATTACATCTACCATACTAATTTAATATTATATTCCTGAAGCCAACTATTAACTTGAAGTAAATAATCTATTATACCTCGTGCATCATTACCTGAAATTACTTCGTCTTTTCCTTCTGCTATCGCACGAACTCTTTCTATATTAATTAATGGCAAAATAGGTGATTCAGGATTGTTCAACACATGTAACATCCAATCACTAATACCTTGTAGATAAGAGGCATCCTTAGTGCTTGGATATGCACTTTTTTTACGATAACGTACATCCTCTGGAAGTACATTTTCAAAAGCTCTACGTAAAATACCTTTTTCAATATTGTCTATGCTTTTCATTTCGAATGGGACATTCCATAGGTATTCTACAAGCCGGTAATCGCAAAATGGAACTCGTACTTCAAAGCCATTCATCATACTTGTACGATCTTTTCGTTCTAGCATAAATGGCAAGAAACGTGTAATAAACATGTAAGACATTTGACGTTGCTTCATTTGCAGATCACTTTCACCTTCTAAAAAGGGAACCTCAGCAACCGCATCTTCAAATTTTTGTTTTTGATATTTGTCAGGGCTAATCTTCGCTTTAAAATCCTCTGATAAAATTTCTGTACTATACCATAAATTAACACTCCAAGGGAATATCTCTGCATCTAGAAACTTCTCTTGATGGAACCATGGATACCCTGAGAATACTTCATCTGCGGATTCGCCTGAAAGGGCAACTGTTGCGTCTTTTTTCATTTCCTTAAATAGCAAATAAAGAGACGTTTCTAGTTCTCCAACTCCAGGTAGATCACGCGCTCGCATTGGAGTTAATAAATGCTCTATTAAACTATCTGATCCTAACTCTATAGAATGATGCTTTGTTCCTACATATTCAGCCACACGTTTCACCCAAGGTTCATCACGATCAAAACGAAGGAAGTCTTGCTCAAAGTCTTTTTCATCATTGATGAAATTCAGGGAATATGTATGAAGACGTTCCCCTTTATTCCCAAATTCGTTTCCTGCTAAACCTGTTAAACCACTGGAATCTAAACCTCCGGAAAGCATAGATACCACTGGTTTATCAGCAATTAACTGACGTTTTACCGTATCTTGTAAAACGGAACGGATTGTTTCAACTGTTGTATCAATATCATCTACATGTTTTTTACTTTCAAGTTTCCAATACTGTGTCGTAGTCGAGCCATTTGAGGTAAACGTCATATAATGCCCAGCACGCACTTCATGTATATCCTTGAAAATAGCATGACCAGGAGTACGTGTTGGTCCAAGACAAAATATTTCAGAAAGTCCTTCTTTATCTACCTCTGCATCTACAAGCGGATGCGAAAGTAAAACTTTTAACTCTGAACCAAAGAGAATTGCGCTTCCCCTTTGAGCGAAAAATAAAGGCTTCACACCTAGATGATCACGACCAAGCATCAATTTCCCAAATCTTTCATCCCAAATACCAAAAGCAAAAATCCCATTTAAGTGTTGAACACAATCTTCTTGCCACTCTAAGTAAGCATGTAATAATACCTCTGTATCTGACTTGGTCTGAAATTCATGACCTTTCTCCTCAAGTTCTTTACGTAATTCTTGATAGTTATAAATTTCTCCATTGAACGTAAGGCCAATCGTATCATTTCCATCTTTATACAGCATAGGTTGAAGGCCACCTTCAGGATCAATGACGATGAGACGTCGATGACCTAATGCCGCTCGTTTTGAAAACCAATGCCCCTCTGCATCAGGCCCTCGGTGAATGATAGCATCTGTCATTTTTTTTAACGTTTCTTGTTCATGAGACAGGTCTTTAGACCAGTCTATCCACCCTGCAATTCCACACATAGTGTCTACCTTCTCTCAAATAGTATAGAAACCGACTAAAATCAAATATCAGTCGGTTTTCCGTAAAAAAATCCGACTAAAAACATCTTTTAGTCATGTTTATATAATAAAATGAATTGAATAAAAAATCAAATAATTCAATCGAGAAAGAAGTCACTGTCCCCTTTCATTTGAATTCTCATCGTCCGATTATAAAAATTATTACCTCAAACTTCCACCTTTATCCCTAGGTTATAAAGGTGCATTCTATTATAGTTATATACTAGAAATAAAAATGGTGTATGTTATTCTATAAGAAGCAAATAAAGGACTTTCTATTAGGAGTTACAAAATTACAAATGAACTGATACAGAATGTAAAGACAAAAAACTTCGCTAAATATTTCAAGGATAGGGTGTAGACAATGATCAAATTAGAAAAAGAAAATAAAAAGATGAAAATCATTCAATCTGCCACAATACTGTTCTCTACGCGTGGTGTCCGTAACACAACGGTTGATGAAATTGCAAAGACAGCTAAAGTTGGTAAAGGTACTATTTATTATTACTATACAGATAAAACTGAAATATTATGTGACTGCTATATACGTCATATTCAGCTCAAACGCTCACAATTATTTAATTTATATAAAGAAGAAAAAGATGTTTTACTTCGAATACAAAAAATTCTTCATTATATCAGCCTAGAATATCATCAAGATCCGTTTGTTTCTACACTCTTTCAAGAATATAAAGAGTACCATTCACCTGAAATTACAACTTGTTTTAAACAATCTGAAGAAGAAGCAATTAACATGATAAGTAATTTGCTCGAAAAAGGTTATCAGCAAGGAGCTTTGCATAAGGTACCATTACCACTTACAGCTTTTATGTTAGTACGAATGATTTTTAACTACGAACAGGATTATATAAAAGATGATAAAAGTGATACAGAATTTCTGCAGTTGCTAAAGCATATGCTGCTTAAAAACTAGTTTTAACAGCAAAAAAATAATTGTGGTACAAATATATGAAGAAGAACGTGAATAATGGATGGTTTCATAAGCTCTTTTCAGACTGGACAAACCTGCAAAATATCTAACGCTTATGTAGGAATGACTGATAAAATCCCAACCCGTGTAATTGTTCATCGACTAATAAAAGAATAACAGCGATTACAAGATCAAACTGTAAGGGAAAAAAGAATGAAATAAAGTATTCTGCTCGTAGCTAATACTTAGCGATATTAACAAGAAGTACCAATCATTTACTTGTGCTGATGGGAGAAGTAAATGATTGGTATTCTTTACGTTAGCCAATATAATTTAAATTTAAAACATGATAAGCATTCTTCCTCATTCATCGTTGCAAAAAAATAAAACGAGAAAGATTAGAATGCGAATTCAGGTGATGTTTTTATCATGTGCTAATATTCGAGTTCATTTCAATGTGCTTAAGCTTTTTATTTTTTACTCTATTAGATATAGGTTCACATTACTAATCTAATTAAATTAGATTAGATTATTTAGGCACCCTCTTCTGAATCCCATATTTCAATAAATTCAAAACCTTTTAAATCACTTTGTTCAATAAGAATCTTCAATTCATCTGAAATAAAAACAGCCGTGGGATGAATTTTCCCATTTATATAAACCTTAAAAATCATCTCATTTTGAACAGTATTACTATCAAATGCGAATTTTTCGCATCCTATTATTAAACCTGTAATCAGTTTTTTAAAAATTGCTTTATCACTATCAATTGCATCTAGTACATTCAACACATGGACCAAGTAATATACCTCACTAGTTGAATCGCGTAAAAGTGGTAAGAATTCAACATTATGGCCTATTGAAGGTTCTAATAATGTTTT
>NZ_JAKUFY010000170.1:0-6975 GCF_022663675.1 Bacillus cereus group sp. BfR-BA-01355 | reverse complement strand
TCGCTCAGAACGAGACGACGCTAAAGCAAAGAATGGAAGCAAACAAGGTTTATAAAAAATAAAATTGAGAGCCAGCTTCTTTCAAAAAGAGAGAAGCGGCTCATGAAAATATGAAGGAGGAAATTTTCATGGAAAAAACAGTAGGAAATGCGGTTAAAGGCGGTAGCTTTTTAGTTGATGAGATTACGATTGATCAAGTGTTTACGCCAGAAGATTTTTCATCTGAGCATAAAATGATTGCAAAAACGACAGAGGACTTTATCGTAAATGAAGTTCTTCCAGAGCTTGAATATTTAGAACAACATGAGTTTGATCGTTCTGTTCGTCTTTTAAAAGAAGCTGGGGAGCTTGGTTTATTAGGCGCTGACGTACCAGAAGAGTACGGCGGGATTGGTCTTGATAAAGTAAGCTCAGCGTTAATCGCAGAGAAATTCTCTCGCGCTGGCGGCTTTGCAATTACTCACGGTGCTCACGTAGGTATCGGATCGTTACCAATCGTATTATTCGGTAACGAAGAGCAAAAGAAAAAGTATTTACCATTACTTGCAACTGGTGAGAAATTAGCTGCATACGCATTAACAGAGCCAGGTTCAGGATCTGACGCATTAGGTGCAAAAACAACTGCACGTTTAAATGCAGAAGGTACACATTATGTATTAAATGGTGAAAAACAATGGATTACAAACTCTGCATTCGCTGACGTATTTATCGTGTATGCAAAAATTGATGGAGAGCACTTCTCAGCATTTATCGTAGAGAAAGAATATGCTGGCGTATCTACAAGCCCAGAAGAAAAGAAAATGGGTATTAAATGTTCTTCAACTCGTACGTTAATTTTAGAAGATGCATTAGTACCGAAAGAAAACTTACTTGGTGAAATCGGTAAAGGTCATATTATCGCTTTCAACATTTTAAATATCGGCCGTTATAAATTAGGTGTTGGTACAGTTGGATCTGCGAAACGTGCAGTAGAAATTTCAGCACAATATGCAAACCAACGTCAACAGTTCAAGCAACCAATCGCTCGCTTCCCATTAATTCAAGAGAAACTTGCGAATATGGCAGCAAAAACATATGCAGCTGAAAGCTCTGTATATCGTACAGTAGGTTTATTCGAAAGCCGCATGAGCACATTATCTGAAGAAGAAGTAAAAGACGGTAAAGCAGTAGCAGCTTCTATCGCTGAATATGCAATCGAGTGCTCTTTAAATAAAGTATTCGGTTCTGAAGTACTAGATTATACAGTAGATGAAGGTGTTCAAATTCACGGTGGTTACGGATTTATGGCAGAGTACGAGATTGAAAGAATGTACCGCGATTCTCGTATTAACCGTATTTTCGAAGGAACGAATGAAATTAACCGCCTAATCGTACCAGGTACGTTCTTACGTAAAGCGATGAAAGGTGAATTACCACTTCTTCAAAAAGCACAAAAATTACAAGAAGAGTTAATGATGATGATGCCAGAAGAAGTAGGCGATGAGCCATTAGCACTTCAAAAGTATTTAGTAACTAATGCGAAGAAAATTGGTTTAATGGTAGCTGGATTAGCGGCTCAAAAATACGGTAAAGCATTAGATAAAGAGCAAGAAATTCTTGTGAATATCGCTGACATCGTAAGTAACCTATATGCAATGGAATCAGCTGTTCTTCGTACAGAAAAAGCAATTAAAACAACTGGTCTTGAAAAGAATAAACAAAAAGTGTTATACACTGAAGTATTCTGCCAAGAAGCATTCAACGAAATCGAAGCAGATGCGAAAGAAACACTTATCGCAGTTGAAAACGGCGACATGCTGCGCATGATGTTATCATCATTACGTAAATTAACTCGCCACACACCACTTAACGTAATTCCGAAGAAACGTGAAATTGCTGCGAAAATTTTAGAAGATGAGCGTTATACAGTTTAATAGATGAAAGAGAACCAGTAGCCGATTGGCTACTGGTTTTTTATTGCTGAATTCTTGAATAAAGCTGTTTTACATATGTATGTGTAAACAGCTCTTTTTTATGGAGGTAAAGAAGATGAAGGTAATAAGTGTAGGAACAGTTCATCAAATCGCATTTTTACCGCGTCTATTTCCAATTAACTGTTACTTCGTTGAAGAAGAGACAGGATTAACTTTAATTGATGCGGCTTTACCGTTTTGTGCAAAGAAGATTTTACAATCAGCTCGGAAAATAGGAAAACCGATTACGAATATCGTTATTACACATGCGCATGATGACCATGTAGGAGCGCTTGATGTTATAAAACAAGTGCTGCCGGATGTTCCGGTCTATATTTCAAAAAGAGATGCATGTTTACTTGAAGGAGATAAGGTACTGCAAGAGGGAGAACGAAATACACCAATAAAAGTGGGAGTGTCAAAACAGATAAATACGATTCCAGATATTCTTCTTCAAGAGGGAGATAAAGTTGGTTCTCTTGTAGCGACTGGAGCTCCAGGTCATACACCGGGATCAATGGCGTTTTTAGACACAAGAAATGATGCACTCATTGTTGGAGATGCATTTCAAACGAGAGGAGGATTAGCGGTAGCAGGACAGTTGAAGTGGCTTTTCCCGTTTCCTATGTTTGGTACGTGGGATGCAGAAGTTTCATTAGCAAGCGCGCAGAAATTGCTGGAGTATAAGCCGTCTTTATTGGCGACAGGACATGGGAAAATGATTGAAAATCCGTTAATACAAATGCAACGGGCGATTGAAGAAGCGGAAAGGAATTTAAGTAGAAAGAGCCTCTAATCGTTTAGAGGCTCTTTTTAGTTAAATGATTATTTAGCAGACTTTTTAATGAATACGATTTGAAAAAAACAGAATACTAAAGAAGAATGAAAGAAGAAAGGTAGGAGTATTCCATGCAAAATTTAACAGAGCTTGAAGTAGAAAACTTACGTCATTTAATTGGTGGACACGCAACAATTATTAACAAGTTGGAGCAGTATGCACAGACGTGTACAGATCCACAACTGAAACAAATGCTACAAAAAGATGCGCAAGATGCAAGAAATACGAAACAGCAATTAATGACTTTCCTAGGATAGGAGGAAGAGAAAGATGAATGAAAAAGATATGGTAAATGATTATTTAGCAGGATTAAATGCAAGTTTAACAAGTTATGCAAATTATATTTCTCAGTCTGATAATGAACAGTTACATCAAACGTTAATCCAAATTCGTAATCAAGATGAAATGCGTCAACGTAATATATATGAGTACGCAAAGCAAAAGAGTTATTATAAACCAGCAGCACCTGCGAATCCGATGATTGTGCAGCAATTGAAAAGTCAGTTAAGTGCAGAATAATAGGATGAAAAAACGAGCGAAAATGAATTCGCTCGTTTTATTTTTTGTATGTCAATAAATACATAATAAATATTTTTCCAGTTGTAACAAATATGACGAAAATGGAATATAACAATTCACAAAAAGGACAAAAACTTTGTTCAATATTTCACAAAGTATCCATGGTTTCTATCGTGGGAACCTCTATAATTAAGAATGTAAAGAACAAAAGAAATAGATTATATGATCAATTAGGAGAGATTGCTATGAAAAGACATACAAGAAAAATTGCAATTATCGGTACTGGATTAGTTGGATCAAGTTGTGCGTATTCCATTGTAAATCAAGGCATTTGCGAAGAGCTATTATTAATTGATATAAATCATGAACGTGCAGTTGGGGAAGCGATGGATTTATCACATTGCATTAACTTTACAAATACAAGAACAAAAGTATATGCAGGAAGCTATGAAGACTGCAAAGATATGGACATCGTTATTATTACTGCAGGGCCAGCACCAAAACCTGGACAAAGTCGCTTAGATACTTTAGGAGCAAGTGCAAAGATTATGGAAAGTGTTGTTGGCGGGGTAATGGAAAGTGGATTTGATGGTATTTTCTTACTCGCATCGAACCCAGTTGATATTATTACATATGAAGTGTGGAAATTATCTGGATTACCTAGAAATCGTGTGATCGGTACAGGTACATCATTAGATTCTTCTCGCTTAAGAACAATTTTATCTGAAATGTTACATGTAGATCCTCGTAGTATTCATGGGTATTCATTAGGAGAACATGGTGATTCTCAAATGGTTGCTTGGTCTCACGTAACTGTTGGTGGAAAGCCAATTCTGCAAATTTTAGAAGAACAAAAAGAACGATTTGGTGAAATAGATTTAGATGAAATTGTTGAGAAGACTGCGAAAGCTGGATGGGAAATTTATAAGCGAAAAGGAACTACTTATTACGGAATCGGAAATTCTCTAGCATATATTGCGAGTTCAATCTTTAATGATGATCACCGTGTCATTGCTGTATCAGCCATTTTAGATGGTGAGTATGGTGAATATGATATTTGTACAGGAGTACCAGCTATTATTACTAGAGACGGTATAAGAGAAGTTGTAGAACTCAATTTAACAGAGGATGAAGAATCTCGATTCGCAAAATCAAACGATATTTTACGTGATTATATGAAAACAATTGGTTACTAACTTATAGAAGAAGGTGAAACAAATGAAGGAATATATAATGTCTCGTGTATTTAAGGCATCTGCTGGAATCGCACAAGGTATTTTCGTATCCCTCGGAATTGGTTTACTGATCGAAAATATAGGAAGAATTGTTGATATACCATTACTTATTACAATCGGAGTTGTTGCAAAATCACTTATGGCACCAGCAATTGGTGCCGGAATTGCTTTTATGCTCGGTGCAAATGGCCTTGTAATCTTCTCGGCTATGGTGGCTGGAGCAATTGGTGCCGGATCCATTTCAATTACTGAAGCAGGTCTAATTATTAAAACAGGTGAGCCAATCGGTGCTTTATTAACAGCAACTTTAGCTGTATATATTGGTAAACGTTTAAGCGGAAAAACTGCGTTAGATATGATGCTCGTTCCATTTGCGGCAATATTAGGTTCTGGTTTAGTAGGTATTTGGTTATCTCATAATATTACTCCTGTTTTAAATACAGTTGGAGCATTTATTAAAGATAGCTCAGCTGGTAGCCCGTTTATCGCTTCTATCGTCATTGCAGTAGTTTGGGGATTATTACTTATCTCTCCAGCTTCATCAGCTGCGTTAGCGATCGCACTTAGCTTAGACGGTGTTGCAGGTGGTGCTGCTCTTGCAGGCTGCGTTGCTCAGTTTATCGGATTCTCTGTTATCTCAGCGAAAGAAAACAATTTAGGTGGCATATTAGCTCAAGCACTTTGTACTCCGAAAGTGCAGTTACCAAATATTACTAAAAATCCAATGATTCTCGTCCCAACTGTCGTCGCCAGTGCTATAGTTGGTCCAGTATCCGCATTAATTTTCCAACTGGAAGCAGGAAAGGAAATTGCAGGTCTTGGATTAAGTTCTCTTATCGCACCAATTAATTTAATTTCTAGCGAAGGATGGGAAGTTGTCCCAGCGATGGTAATCACTTATATCATCATTCCAGTAGCTGTTTCTTATATACTTTACATTGCTCTTAAAAAAGCAGGTCGTATTCACTCTGGTGATATGACTGTACCGCAATCTTAAATTGAAAACCTCCTTAATAATAGATAAAAGCAGACTGAGCCACAGTCTGCTTTTTTATGTTACATTTTATGATTTTGTTTTACTGGAACTTTTATTGGTTCTTTTGCTAATAAGAGCTGAACGCCGAAGTATAGTATGCTTGCAAGTGTCATTCCAGAAACGGCATCTAAAAAGGCATGCTGCTTCGTAAATAGCGTTGATAAAATAATAAGTGTACCGAAGAAAGTAAGGATGTAATATTCAAAAGCATGTTGTTCTCTACGCTTAAAGGCAGCTAACATAATTACAAATGTAGTAAGAACGTGAATGCTAGGGAAACAGTTTACCGGTTGATCGATACTATAAATATAGCGAACTAGTTCAGAAAATACATCTGTTCCAACGACAGTCGGACGCGGTACAGTTGTTTGCCAAAAATAATAAATAGAAAAACAAGCAAGCTTTCCAAAAATAACACTACTTAAAGTGACATAATATTGCTTTCGGTCAGCGAAGCAGTAATAAATAAGTGCGCCGTATAAGTATGGAAACCAAAGTAAATAAGGAATAATAAATGCTTTTACAAATGGAATCCAATCATCTACTACAGTTGTAACGTCTACTGCGTGAACAGTCGATTTATTTAATACGTCGTAAAGGGGACTTACGAGTACGAGTAGAAGTATATAACTTAACGGAAGAAAAGATGAAAGTTTAAATTTCTTCATGTTGATCTCCTATGTTTAGTAATGTAAGTAAATTCAATTGATTATAATATAGAAACGTGAATTGGGCTATCGATTTTACTTACATTTTCTTGAATTAACCTTACGTTTTTGTCACTTGACTAAAAAGAAGGGGGAGGGTGCTAAATGAAGCGTTTATCGTATTTCTTATTTTTTATATTGATATGCCTAGTCGGTGCTGGGTGTGCAAAGGATAAAGAAGGAGAGAAATTAGAATATAACGGAAGAGCACTCGTAATTGGAGTTGTTGGAGAAAAGCCGAAAGATACGTTTAGGAATGTAAAGTTTGAAAGTATAAAGTTAGAAGAAATGCAGGAGAAATCAGCAAAAGTTGATGGTTTTTTCGTTATGAAAGAATACTTTAAAGAGGCATCAAAGGAGCAGTATACGGACTTATTTTTATCGTTAAAGAAGCCGGTATTTTTTATTGGTTTGCAAGATAGACCGTATTTAATTTTTACTAACAAGGATTTAGATTATGATAATACCCCAAAGGATAAAACGATGACGTATACGCAAGGGTTTGTAAATATGGGGAACCCTGAAGGTCAATATTGGGGTATGGGATTATATAATGATACTGTTTCCGATCGAAATATTCATAATATGTATATAGTAGTATTTCAAACCATTTCGGATTACTTAAGTCGATGATGAAGGAGCCTGTAAAAAAGGCTTCTTATTTTTTAAAAATAAACGTTTGTTTAAG